>JAGVXD010000015.1 GCA_018303945.1 Candidatus Pacearchaeota archaeon | reverse complement strand
ACTCCATGCAGACTTGCAGTCAGTTCCAATACAGAGTTTAGTTGCGTTTATCGTGTCGCTTGCAGATATATTTCCTGCGACTGTCAATGCTTGTCTTGGCACTAAAGTGCCAATTCCAACTCTGCTCAAACTTGGATTTATTACAAAAAAAGACCCAATGCTAAAATTAGTGGTTACGTTTAAGTTTGAAGGAAATATATAATTGCCTGACTCAAATGTGCCTGCAGCAACGACATCTGCACCATGTCCTGGATCTGCTGCACTTGCTACTCCTCCAATAAACAAAATTGCAAAGAAAACTACAAATATGTACAACCGCCTCTTACTTCCCATGCTATATATCTCTATTTGCTCATTTAAATAATTATTTCTTCTTTTATATGACTGCATTTTGAGTTATACTCCCCCTTGACCAGAGATTTCCGTTTGAATCTATATAGAGTATGCAACTCCCTGTTGAATTCTTGACAATAAAGCTCTTTGTAGGAGGAGTGCAAGTTCCACCTTGATTCTCTGAAGCTGTTCCACGAAGACGCAAGTTACCGCTTGATTTGTCAATCCAAGCCGCTACATTGTTATTGCTCTTGTTTCTAACAATAAAGTCATTTCCATCTGGAGAGCCAACACTGCTTTCAGTAATGCTGCCTTTAAGATCTACATTGCCTAGAGAATCTATTATAGTGACGTTTGTATTTCCATCACGGATAAAGAAGCACTTTGAAGTTGAACTGCAAGTTGTCCCGCTTGTAGAAGAAGAAACAATGTTTAGGCTGTTGCTTAAAACTGTAGTTCCTTCTTTAGAATTATTATTAGGTGTAACAGCAACGCTCCAGTTTTGGCCTGCGGATATTTCCTGACTTAAAATAGTTTTAATAGAGCGCCCGGCTAAACCCTCTACATACATGAAGTTAATCATTTCCCGGCTTATCGTGCGATTGATTATGAGAACCTCATCAATTGTTCCATTGAAAGAATCTCCTGTAGAATGCTCGTCATCACCTATTCTAACATCAAGAGCAGGAGTATTTGGAGTTATTGTGCAAGAGACATTTGACTGTAGAGTCCCATTTACATATAACAAAAGTCTTTGTGCCGTAGAATCAAACACTCCTGTAAGAAGATACCATTTGTTTGTCGGTTCATCGTCTAAAGTATTGGCGTCGCAGTTAGTGCCTACAGAGTTCTCAATAGTAAAATCAAATCCAGTTCCCCCAAATACTGTGTTTGCAAAACCTAAAAGATAATTATGATTTTGTGTTGAACCTTCACCGTCAATTCCTCTAGTAACTATGCTTGACCAATGCCCTGCAGTGCCTGGTTTTGCTTTTAAGTAAACCCATGAGCTTATGCTAAAGCCTTCAATTAAACTTAGATTACCCCCGCTTATATTAATATAGTCATTTGCTCCGTCAAATTCATAAGCTCCTCCGACTCTTCCGCTTGCATTCCACACTGGTACAAATGAACTTGCTCCTCCTCCAAGAGTTCCGTTTTGATTATAAGTTGAATAATCTCTCATTATTTTCTTCACAGTAGAACTTAAGTTAGATTCAAATGGCATATTAAGCACTGCAATGCTCTTGTTTTGCAATCTCCAATCAGTTATATTATTTATATTTCCCGCTCCGCTTTGAGAAAAAGTAACGCTTATGTTTTCATTGATTGTGTCTGTACCGGAGCTGGAATCAAGTACAACCGAGCTTACAGTAGGAGTTAAATCTACTGCCGCTTGAAAGTCGTAAGTTGCTCTTAATAATCCCCCAACATTAGGGCTGTAAAAGTTATTTGGCCCAGTTACTAATCTCCAGCTTGGAAGAACATTTGTGGTATCACTCGTAATTGAGAAACTGGCTTCTTTGCGCGTGTGCTTTGTCTTTGAATAAATATCAATAATTTCTTCTTCATCTAAACTTCTATTCCATATGCTTATATCATCCAAATACCATCCCTTTCTTCCCCCTATGGTAATGTTTGCGCTCTTAAACTGCAGATACCCGTCTACCAAACTGCTGGCATTATACCTAAAACCATCAACAGATAACACTGCTTTCTTAGTATTTGCACTATAAGCTAAAGCAAGATAATGCCATCTTCCATCAGTCACAGAAGCACTGCTTAAAGTCACTGCATAACTGCTTCTGTTGCTCGTATCGAAAAGTGCTCTTAATGTATTACTGCTCGTAATATCAATCTGAGTAAAGTTCTTTGTAGAGTCATCTTGAATCTTTATTATAGCTTCTGAATTAGCTCCGAAATAAGGCGCCAATACCCAAGTGCCAAGTGTAAATGAGTTATTTAGATGTGCAAGTTGTGAATCGTTTGTCAAATACATTCCGGCAGTTGAAGAAGGTATACCTAAAGTGGCATTTCCCAGAGAACCTCTATTTGAATTTGTCCAGTTGCCTGGAGAATTTAAGTTTGCTTGGAATAAACCGCATATATCATTTTCATCATTATCAAAAACCATTAAAAGCCCGTTTAAACAATCAGAAGAATAATCATATCTCCTTGTAGAATCACTTAAATTCACATAAGAACCATAGCTCCAAAGCGCTCTTCCGCGAACATATAATTCCTGGACTTCATTATCTGTAAGAGAACGATTGAATATCATAATTTCATCAAGAGAGCCATTAGTGCGGGGGCTTCCGCTTGTTATGCGCCCAATCTGCACTATGCCAGATTTTCCAGCAAGTGATCCGAAAAAGTTTTGCTCACTCCCAAGATTGACTCCATCTAAATATACTTTCGCGCGCGTACCATTCCATGTACCGACGACATGATGCCATTGTCCTTTTGTGACAAGTTTAGTTGGAGAAACAGTCACTGTAGTGCTGTTAGCAAAAGCAAGCCTGAATCGTATTTGATTACCTTCAAAAAACAAAGCATAAAATCCATTTGCTGGCTGATGTTCAAGTATAACGTCTCCAGCTTGTCCGCCCCTGTTTCTATATATCCACCCAGATATAGTCAAAGCTGTGGTTATATTCAGCGAAGAAGAATCTGCTACTTGAATAACATGAGAGCTATTATCATCAAACTTGTGGCTCTTTTCAAATACTCCCCAGTTATTTATTACTGTGTGGTTTGCTGTGCCGTTATTCCTCCCCATTGAGTCCACAACAAAAGTATCATTTTCTCCTATAGCAGAATTATTATCAAGATGCCAGTAAGAAACCAATCCTGGAATAGCCGAATTTACATCGCTATTGTTATATCCAAGCGAAATATCCCATTCTCCGAGTCTAAGTGAGATATTAGTTCCCAATTCTCTCTCTGCGTCTGGAATAGATATATTGAGTATGTTTTCATTTAATAAAGAGACATTTATATTCCTTGTTTCCACATCTCCAGTATAAACAAATCTTGAGCTCTGATTATTCATAATTGACTGTATCTGAGTTTGCGTTAAGGAAGTGTTGAAAACCATTGCCTCGTCTATTGTGCCATTAAATACAAAAGCTGAACTTCCTGCAGCTCCAACCTGAAATGCGGTAGAACTGTTAATGTTGACGGCGTTTGTAGCTATATTGCCTCCAGACTCTATAGACCCATCTTTGTAAAGTATTACTTGGCTCCCATTATAGGTTACAGCAACATGAGTCCATTGTTCATTTGTAATTGTTGTGTTTGCATTCTGATTGATTAATACAGTATTATTGTTCCCCGACATTCTAAACTCTAATTTGTCAGTCGCTCCTCCTCCATCTGTGCCGTCAATAGTAAAGTAGTAATACCCACTTCCAACAGCACCAGTATACCTTCCCATTATTCCTCTTTCAGCGTTTTCATTGCCTTTTACAAAAGGATATATCCAAGCCATTAAGGTAAAAGAATCATTAATGGAGAAATTGTAAACTCCTGTTGGTGCAATAACTGCATCATTAACTCCATCAAGTTGCACGCAACTCTCATATATGCAATTGTCTGTAGGAACCGCCCCATTTGAGTATGTAAAATCATTTCTGGAAGAAGAATAATCGTGCCCCATGCTTACATTATCAGCATCAAAAGGTAAATATCCTATTAAAGAATTATAAGGTGCATTTGCAACATTTATGCTTAAATGAGAAAACTGGTCTTCCAAAGTTATATTTGAAGATACTGCAAAATCCCTATTAGATGTGACTAGCTGATAAGTCTGATTTGAAAGATGAGGAACAACCCACTCAACGTAATCAATATATCCATCCTCATCCAAGTCGTATGCATCATAAGGAATCTCTTGGAGTAAATAATTTACTTCTGATTGATTGCTTTCGGAAATAATCTCATCAGAACTTATAACTGCTCCGGTCAATAAAGAATCATTATAATCTGAAAACAAATTGCTCTCTATTGATAAAGTGGAGTTCTCATATGATGAATCAGAAGTAATCAAACTTGTGTTTTCAGAATCTTCGCTGATTTCATCACCAACAAATTCAATCAGCGTGTTATCTTCTAAATCTTCAACTCTCTTGCTTATATTTACAAATATGTTGCCTGACTCGTAATTATACCAGTAAATCTTTAATGTTTTAAGCTCAGAAAATCCTAAAATGGAGCTTACGTTTGAATAAGCTATTATATCTGTATAATTAAACTCGTCTGGAGCAGATATAGTTACTTGCTTTCCTGAAGATATCTCACTCTCGTGTATTTCAGGACCATCGGTATAATATTCAATTATATAATCTGATGCGCTTGCATTTAAAATAACTTGAATACTGGTTTGATTTGAAACATCGTTTTTATCTTGAACAATAGCTACTTCATATTGTATTGCTCTGCCTGTAAATGAGCTAAAAATCTTTCCAAGTAAAGATTTAAGCTTAAGCCAAACAGAATATCCTGCACTGCCGTCAGAAATTACATTTGCAGTAATTAAAGATGTCTGAAAATCTTCAGATAGTTTCTTTACACTTATATTCTCCGCTCCTGCCGGGAGCTCAAGAGTGATATTCTCGGGATTATCTAATGATATATTTTTCGTCCAGCGAACTGGCTCTCCTGCTTTTATCTTCTCTCTTTTAGTTGTGATAGTAACTGCCCCCCCGGAAACTAAAATTGTAAATTGATTGCTTTCCAAGCTCTCATTTCCGGCATTTGCGATAATACTGCCTTTTTTAGCCCCGGAAAAACCTTGTTCGGCTTTTAGAGACAAAGTATCTCCTTCTATAAATGGCACTATGTTAGGAATTAATATTTCATAAGATTCGGCACCTTTAAAATATTCAGAAAGGTTAATTAATAATTCTCCATTTCTGGGTATCCTTAGTGTTGGGAAATCTTTTAACAGCTCTAAAGAGTGAATATTTACTATATTTGGAGTTGAATTAGTAATATTTTTTAAAGTTTCATTGGTTTCTGTAAAATTAAGCATCTCTGCATAATTGGTCTGATTAGATATATTATTATTTTCTATTATTTCAGAAGGAATTTGAATAGTTTTATTATCTTCTTCTGTAATATTTTCTGGAGGAATAATTAATGTGTTGTTTATAGAGGAATTATTTTCTGTTGAGAAGTTTGTGTCCGGAATTCTTGGAGCTATAGTTTCATTTGTTTCTTCACTCACATTATTCTGCTCTTGAAGTAAACTCTCATTTAAATTGTCTGAAATGTTTGAATCTTCTTGGCTGTCATTTAATGTTTCTTCTTCTCCGTTTTCAATTATAAGCCCGGATTCTTGGGAATTGTCCTCTGGTATTTCAGTATTCTCTCTGCTATCGGAGGATGGTCCGGGAGAGATTTCAACAAAGGGCACATTTTCTATTAAAGAAGGACTTTCGGTTGATATCTCCGTATTTTCTGTTGTATCCTGTATATCTGGAGAAGATGCCGGAACTTCGCTATTTGCATCTCCAACAGAATACCCAGTTATACTTTTGTAACTAAAGAAGATTAAAAGCATGGAAGCCAGAGCTATAAGAACTAATGGAATAATAAAAGACCTGTCCAGACTTGGAATTGAATGAGCAGATGAACCTAGATAACGTTTCTTTACTGCGTTTCCTTCTCTGTAAGACTCATAGTAATAAGGACCGTGAAGCTTGCCATTCTTTAGAATATACTTCTTATAGACCATTTATCAACTCTTTTTACTGATATTTGTAACAACTGAGAATATTTAAAGGTTATTCTACATAATAAGTCATGAAAAGAGAGTTACTCCACAAATTGTATAACGAGAAAGAGAGAGAAATTAAAAAAAGGCTTGAATCATTCAGAGAATTGTCTCCTGATAAGTATCGTGAAGAATTAATTTTTTGCCTCCTGACGCCGCAAAGCAATGCCAAGAAGTGCTGGGAAGCTGTAGAACAACTAAGAAATATAGAAAATCCCTCTATTGAAGCAATAACTGATGTATTAAAAAAGAGAACAAGATTTCATAACAACAAGGCAAGATATGTCATGGGGGGAATTAAAAATTGGGCGGAAATAAAGAAAAGTCTGGACAGAAGCGATAAAGTAGAAATAAGGAACTGGCTTGCAGAAAACATAAAAGGATATGGATTAAAAGAAGCAGGTCACTTCCTGCGAAACATAGGAAAATCTGACAATAAGATTGCCGTTCTTGACCGTCATATACTGCGAAACCTTGTAGATTTAGAAGTAATACTTCCTGAAGAGGCAAATATATCAAAAAAACAAGATTATTGGAAAATAGAGCAGAAATTTCTCAAATTTTCAGAATCAATAAACATACCAATAGATGAATTGGATCTCCTCTTTTGGAGCAATGAAACTGGGAAAATATTTAAATAAAAAAATAAAAAGTTTAATTATGCTTAGAATTTCCTGTGTTTAGGATAACATTCTTTGCAGTATACTGGTCTGCCTTCGCGTGGTTCAAATGGAACTTCACAATCTTGCTTGCAATCAGCGCAAACAGCCTTATGCATTACGCGCGGTCCTGAATTCGTACGAAAATTATCTCTTCGTCTAAATCCGCTTCCGCCGTCTCCGAATCTGCCCATATTTTTTTCCTCCCTGGTGTATACACGTCTTAGGTGCTATCGAAAGCAAGAATATTGGGTTTATAAAGTATTGCCCTGCAAAAAACAGGCAATTTACCACCTAAAAAGAGGGTAAAAAGGTATTTTAAGGTTGAAATTTACAATATTTCATGAAAAGGAGTGTATGGGTAATAAGTTTGGGCGGCTCCATAATATCTTCCAAAGAAGGAAAAATAAATTTTTTAGGCAAGTTTAAGGACACTCTGGAAAAATATTATAGTAAATATAGGTTTGTAATTGTCTGCGGAGGAGGAGATATTGCAAGACACTACATAAATATCCTATCTCGTGAGCATAAATCTGAAAATGAGTTGTCAAAAGCTGGAATACTTGCTACAAGAGCCAATGCCGAGTTCGTGATGCGACTATTCGGAAAAGAAGCAAACGATAAATTGCCTAAAACAATACATCAGGTTAAAAACAATCTTCTGAAAAACAACGTAGTTATATGCGGGGCTCTAAGATTCACTAAAAACTCTACATCTGACACAAACGCGGCCCGCATTGCTAAACAACTTAAAGCTCCTTTCATAAACATAACAAATGTAGACGGACTATATACTTCAAACCCTTTAGCAAACTCTGATGCAAAATTAATATCTTTTATTTCCTGGAGAGATTTTGAAAATAAGGCCGTTAAGATAAAATATAAGAATGGTCAGCATTTTGTGCTTGATCAAAAATCTGCAATAATAATAAGAAAAAACAGGATAAAAACATATATAATAAACAGCAGGATATCTGATTTAAGAAAAGTAATTGAAGGTAAAAATTTTCATGGAACAAGAATTAAAGACTGAAATTATAGATAAGGATGATTTAGAAGAAGCAAGAAAACTAATCAGGAATTCAAAATCCGGCAATATTCTGATAAGATCAAAAACTACGGAGTTTAATAGAAAAATTCTTGAATATGGAATGTTCAGGGCTATTCTTATTGATTTATCGAATAAAAAAAAGAATCTAAGAAGAAGCTCTGGAATTAATATCAATCATGTAGGCATTAAAATAGCGGCAAAAAGAAAGATATCATTTTGTATTGATCTCTCTGAATTAAGGAATATGAATAATCAGCAAATCCCTGTGGCTCTTGCAAAGATTAGAACTCTTATAATGCTGACTCAAAAATATGGGGCATTGATATCCCTAATAAACTTAAGAGATAGAAGAAACGCATTGAGCCTCTTAAGAATATTGGGAGCCTCAAGCAGCCATGCATCTAGAACACTAGATTTTTAAGCCCTTTGCCCTTACAATAAACATGACAGATAATAAAAAAATTGAAGAGATTATTGAAAGACTCTCACCTATTGAAAGGTCAGTCATACCACATCTAAAGAGTTCATTTCATGAGATTAAGAAAAAATCTTCTCTAGACGAAACTTCCTTGATTAGAGCTCTGCGATTTCTTGAATTAAAGGGAATTTTAAAAATTTCTCAGAAAGAAAGAAATATAGTAGATTTGGGAACCAACGGAATTTATTACAAAAAGAACCACTTGCCTGAACGCACACTTCTTCTGGTATTGGATAAAAACAATCACCTGCCAATTGAAGAAGCTCAAAAGACCGCAAAACTCTCCGATAATGAGTTTAAAGTCTCCCTTGGTGTTCTGAAAGACAAAGCTTTAATTACAATAAATAAGGGTAGAATCTCTCTGAATGCTTCAAAAGATGAGCTTATGAAAAAATCGTTTGAAGAACAATTTCTTGAGACGCTTCCGAGAGAATATGAAACTCTTCCTCCTGAAATGCTTCACGCTTTTGAAAATCTCAAAGTCCGTAAAGATATAATTGAGTTGAGAAAAGAAAAAGATATATCATTCTCATTAACCGATTTAGGAGAGTCAATTGCAGGAATGAACATAGAATCAAATCTGTTGGAAGAAGTAACTCCTGAATTAATCAAAAACTGGACAAAGGGAAATAAATTTAGGAAATATGACATTCAGGCTCGTGTACCGCACATATCCGGCGGCAAAAGGCATTTCGTTAATCAAGCCATTAATTACGGAAAGAGAATATGGCTTGATATGGGATTCAAAGAAATGACAGGTAAAAAAGTGGTAACTTCCTTTTGGAATTTTGACGCTTTATTCACAGCCCAAGACCATCCTGTAAGAGAAATGCATGATACATTTTTTATTAAAGATATAAAGGGAAATCTCCCTGATAAAGAAATAGTAAAAAGAGTCAAAGAAGCTCATGAATCTGGTGTTTCAGGAAGCAAGGGATGGAAATATCTCTGGAATGAAGAAGAAGCAAAGAAAGTCCTCTTGAGAACTCATACTACTGTGCTATCATCACAGACGCTTGCAAAACTGAAAAAAGAAGACTTGCCTGCAAAATATTTTGCAATCGGTAAATGCTTTAGAAATGAAACTGTAGACTGGAAACACGGCTTTGAATTCAATCAGACAGAAGGAATAGTCATAGACCCTAAAGCTAACTTATCCGATCTTTTAGGATATTTGTCAGAGTTTTCCAAGAAAATGGGATTTGACAAAATAAGATTCCAGCCTTCTTTCTTTCCTTACACAGAGCCAAGCGTTGAAGGGCTTGTATGGAACGAAAGCAAAAAAGAATGGATTGAAGTCTTTGCAGCGGGAATATTCAGGCCAGAGGTCACAGTTCCATTATTAGGCGAATCTATCCCTGTTCTTGCCTGGGGACCTGGTTTTGACCGTCTAATGATGATGGCTTATGAAATAAAAGACTTGAGAGAATTATATTCTAATGATATTAAAAAATTAAGGGATATCCCGCTTTGGAGTAAGTAACATGGCTACCGTAAAAATACCTAAAAAAT
Organism: Candidatus Pacearchaeota archaeon; assembly: GCA_018303945.1. Lineage (GTDB taxonomy): Archaea > Nanobdellota > Nanobdellia > Pacearchaeales > GW2011-AR1 > JAGVXD01. Next base: position 23,299 of record JAGVXD010000015.1, on the reverse strand, counting down.
TAATTGCACAGTACATTAAATTGACACCTGACTTAGCCGAGAAAATAAGTTTGATGGGCATTCCTGTAGAAAGCGAGAATTCTGAAGAAGTAGAGATAGAAGTCTTGCCTAACAGGCCTGATGTTCTCTCTGTCCAAGGTTTCTTAAGAGTCTTAAGAGCATACACTGGAAAAGAACCTGGCCTAAAAAAATACAAAATCAATCCTCCGGAAAAGAATTATAAAGTAAAAGTAGAATCTTCATTAAAAGACATAAGGCCGCACACTGCCTGTGCAATAGTAAAGAATCTAAAATTTGATGATAATAAAATAAAAGAAATTATTGAATTGCAGGAAAAACTGCATACAACCATAGGTAGAAATAGGAAAAAGATTGCAATTGGAATTTACCCTCTAGAAAAAATAAGCCTGCCTATAAAATTTGAAGCTCGCAAACCTCAGGATATAAAATTTATTCCCCTTGAAATGAATCGCGAACTAACTGGACAAGAGATATTACAAAAACATCCGGCAGGAAAAGCCTATGCCGGTCTCTTGGAAGGGCTGAATAAATACCCTGTTTTCACGGATGCCAAGGACAAAATTCTCTCCATGCCTCCTATCATCAACAGCCATGAAACAGGCAAAATCACTTCAGAAACGAAAGACGTATTCATAGAATGTTCGGGATTTAATCTTGAGTCTTTAAAAAAAACTCTTAATATCATCGTAACAACCTTGGCAGACATGGGTGGAAAGATATTTGCCATAGAAGTTGATTATGGCAGAAAGGAAATAATGCCGGATTTATCTCCTGAAAAAATGAAAATTTCTCTGAATAATGTAAATTCCCTGCTTGGGCTTAAATTAAAAGAAAGAGATATGCAAAAACTTCTGCCTAAAATGGGCTATGATTACTCCAACGGCCGAGTTTCCATACCGGCATGGAGGACAGATATTTTGCACGAAATAGATATAATAGAAGATGTTGCAATAGCTTATGGATATGATAATTTTGAATATAAAATTTCTCAAGTGGCAAATATAGCAGAAGAATCTCTTGTGGGCAATTTACAATCCAAGATATCACAGATTCTTGTGGGGTTGGGGTTGCTGGAAATATCAACTTACCATCTGATTAAAGAAGAAGAAAACTCAATAGCAAAATTAAAAGACGACCAAAAAATAGAATTAGAGAATTCAAAAACAGAATATAAAATCTTGAGACCTAACTTGCTCATTCCTGCCCTCCGCATATTTTCAGAAAACAGGGACAATGAATACCCTCAAAAGCTCTTTGAAATTGGCACAGTATTTAAGAAGGACATTTCAGGAAAGAGTGAAACTGGAATATCCGAAAGCAACAATCTGCTAATTGCCTGCTCTCCTAGCAATTTTACCGAGATAAAGCAAATAATTGAATATCTTGGCAGTATGCTTGGAGTTTCATTCTCCTTGAAAGAAAACACGCATCCATTCTTGATAGAAGGACGCACAGCATCTATTAAATGCAAAGATAAAGAAATTGGCTTAATGGGAGAAATTCATCCGGAGACGCTCCGTTCATGGAACATAAAAATGCCTCTGGCAATAATTGAGATAAATACTGATGAGCTCTTGAGGTAAAATTAACCATAATAGCTTCTTTCACGCTTGCTTGAAGATTCTACGGGAGAAGCAATCTCATTAAGTAATTGACGAAGTTGGGGTTTAACTTCTTCCCATGTTTCATAAATCTCTCGTATCATTATTGCTTCATTTTTCTCTGAATAGTCAATTTCCAAAGGAAGAGAGCGCAGGCTTACTTGTCCAAGGGAGCTATATACGGAATCAATTAACTGCTTATCAGCACTAGTCATTACTTTAATGAATGGCAAATAAACTCTGGGAGCGTTTACCGGATGAAGAAGTAAATCCAAGAATGATAAAGTGTTTATGACCTTATCCATCATAGTCTTTCGTACGACCCTCAATACCGCAAGACTTTCCTGATTTATTTTCTCAAGTTCAAAATCATCATGAATAACCTTAAAGCTTGGAATCTTGTACTGTTTAGCTAATAAATCATATTGTTCTCTGAAGTGATTTAAATCAAATGTCATAAGTAAAAAAAGCAGGCTAGGTTTATATAACTAACGAATTGAGAAAATTTGTGAAGTCCTAATTCATTTCATAAAATTCAAAGTTTTCATATATAGAAAATCACTTTAATAATCGTACTCTCTTCCGTGATTTCCTATCTAGCAGATAACAAAAAATTCCGGAAATTAAAGTTATTTGCTATAGTTCAGCATATCTCTCTCCTTGACTTCTATATTCCGGCTTTACTGTAATTACACTTCCATCTCTTTCGCCAACATTCAAAGACCTTCCAGAAGAATCCCTGTAAAAATTACCTGCTGTTTCAAAACCAGGCCATGGATTATTAGAAAATAATCTATGTGGGAAAGGTACTTTCCTTACTATACTAATATTCGACTAAACCTCTCATTTTTTCTGATTTTTCATCTTCTAACTCTGGCAAATTTACTACTTTCATATCTTTTAGAATATTTTTTTACTTATAAATATTTATGTTGTTAATCACTCATAAATAAAAAGTCCTTTTGCATCAAGCTATGGGGTATAAGACCCATTTGGAACAATCAAGGGAAAGGAAGATATCTTGGAGTTATGACGACATAAGAGATAACTATTAATACAAGAGCAGCCATAACGAACCAATAAGTTAAATCGTAATTAACTGATCTCTCTCCGAGGGTTACAATTGATTTGAAGGACTTATCTAAATCTTCAGAATTCTGTACGCGATAATATTGCCCCCTTGTCTCATATGCAATCGCCTTCAAAGAATCCTCATCTATTTTAGAAAGCCCAAAAAATGTCTCTCCCCCGGTTTCAGTTCCTAATCCTATAGTATATACTATGACGCTGCTTTTTCTAGCATACTCTATAGCATCGCCCAGAGAGCCGACATTTGACTGGCCGTCGCTTAACAATATAACTACCTTATAATCTTCCCTATCTAGGATATTTGTCGCAGTTATTATCGCTTCGTATATATCTGTTCCTCCAATTTCGCTTATCTCTAGAGAGCTTAAAGCTTGTTTTACCAGAGCACGGTCAGTAGTAAGGTCCTGATGAATATAAGAATTTCCAGAAAAAGAGATTACTCCGCTTTTTGTTCCGCTGGGCAATGATTCTACAAATTCTATGGCTGAAGAACGGGCCCTGTCTATTCTGCTTGGGGGGATGTCGTTTGCTTCCATGCTTCTTGAAACGTCCACTGCTATGACAAAAGAAGAAGTGCTTGTAGATACTTGGCGGGTTGTATTGGGCCCTGCCAAAGCGCAAACTAAAGAGATTATTATGAGAATAGTTATTACAAGGTTAACTAAATTTTTTGAATATAAGTCTATTCCCTTAACTCTAGCAATTGCTTCAAAATTGGCGAATGTTAAAGCTCTCTTTCTATGCAAATATAAAGACAAAAAATGAAAGAGAATGATTATAGGTATGAGAAAAAGGAAATACAAGTAGGTCGGTCTGGCAAAAAATATCTCCATATTAAGAAACTCTCTCCTTTAGGAATCTTGCAAGGGGAAAAGCAAATTCCTCATCAGTCATTATTTTAAGTGTATCAACTCCCACACGTTGAAACTGTTGCAAAACTTTATGCTCATATTTTTTGGCTAAATATTCATAGTGCTGTTTAGCGACCTTGGGATTTACAACTAATTGCCTGCCGCTTACAGGGTCGGATATAGTTACTTCAAGAGCCGTATCAGGAAGCTGCATGTCCCGAGGGTCTTTTATCATAAGTGCAATAGTCTCGAATTTCTTAGCAACTAATTGCATATTGCGCTCAAAGTCATTATTGGTATGAAGAAAGTCAGAGACGATAAATACTGCAGATAAAGATTCAGGCAGATAATCTGCTACATATTCTAATGCTTTGTTGAGGTTAGGAGTATCGCCGTAAAATTCTGCTTTGCTTAAAGTGTCTATTAAGAGGGATAAATGCTTAATTCCTGCTTGAGGCCTAACCTCATAAACAAGATTATTTCCAAACATTACCAAGCCCGCTTTGTCACCCGAAGTTATTATCAGGTGAGCTAAAGCAAGTACCATCTCCGCAGCATATTCACATTTAAGCTTCTTGCCAGAGCCAAAAATCATGCTATCGCTAACATCAATTATAAAGACTATTTTCTGGTCTCTTTCTTCTTTATACTGCCTGACTAAGGTCTTTTGCGCCCTCATGCTTGCTTTCCAGTCTATAAGAGAAGCATCATCATCCGGAGTATAAACTCTAAAGCGGTCAAATTCAAGTCCCTTGCCTCTGAATATAATGTGATAAAGTTTTGTCTTTAGCTCAAAATAGTGCAGTGCGGCTTCAAATGAAGTTATAGCATTAGCAACGTCTATTGCAAGTTTCCTTTCCATAGTTATGACGCATTCACCTTTAAGAGTATATCATTAATTATCTGGTCAGGAGTTATATTTTCCGCTCTTGCCTTATACGACAATATCAGTCTGTGCCTAAGTACGGCAAATGCTACGGCTTTCACATCGGAAGGTATTACGTAGTTTCTGCCTTCTGTAAGAGCCCACGCTTTCGCAGCAATAAATAAAGCTATGCTTGCACGAGGAGAGCATCCCAGCTCTATGTATGGCCCCCTCTCAAAAGATTTCGTACGTGTCATTGTAACAATATTAAGAATATATCTTTTTATTTTGCTATCCAGATATACCTTATGAGTAATTGCCTGAAGGTCTAGTATCTTTTTATCTGATAGTATGGGCCTTAAATTAAAATCTTCAAAATTCTTGAACGTAGCATTTTCCTCCATAATCTTTTCTTCATGCTCTTCTTCAGGATAGCCCATTATTATCTTAAACAGAAAACGGTCAACCTGGGCTTCAGGCAGTGAATAAACTCCTTCTGTTTCTATAGGGTTTTGGTTAGCCATGACAAAGAAAGGAGCAGGCAGCGCAAAAGTAGTTCTTCCGATTGTCACCTGTCTTTCCTGCATTGCTTCAATGAGGGCGGATTGGGTTTTAGGCGGGCTTCTGTTTATTTCATCAGCTATAACGAAATTCGCAAAAACTGGCCCCTTGACAACTTCAAATCCTTTTTGAGGGTCATAAGTTGTCAGTCCTATAATGTCGCTTGGAAGCAGGTCTACTGTAAACTGTATACGCTTAAACGAGCATCCGCAAACCTGTGCCAGAGCTTTTATTGCAAGAGTCTTTGCGATACCGGGAACTCCTTCAATTAGAACATGGCCATTGCATAGAAGAGAGGCTATAAGAGACTGAACAACGCCCTCTTGACCTATAACTGCTTTAGCTATCTCCTGGCGTACCTCTCTTATCATATCCGCGGCTTCTTTTACTTTGTCCTGGCTTAACTTTGGAGAAGCACGGTTGCGACTTATTTGTTTCATAACACCTCTTATTATCCTTCGAGTACTTCCTAATTTTTAAACCTTCTTATGCATCTAATTTCTTTTTACAAATATGGAAAATTATCTATAATTCTCATTTATATCAAGCGTTCTCTTAAGCTGTAATCTTCTGTAAGAATAATATAATATGCCCGCTATAAAAGCGATTATGCTTGCAATGGCTGCATAACTTATTATCCTTGTCTCTCTCGCAATGCGGGCTAGTCTTGGCAGAGGTCTTTGAGATATGGCTCTCTTGCATGAGCTAAGCGCTTCTTCAATCTGAACTTCTGCTTTTGCGAAGTCTCCCTGACCTAAAGAAACTTTTGCTTCGTCAATAAGTTCCCGTATCTCAAGACATTCAGGATTTCCTACAATAAATTCTTCAGTGAATAATATGCGCTCGCTTACAGTCGTACCTTCCTTTACTGTGAGATATATCTTTCCCCAATCTCTATAAACTGGATTTGCCACACTTGCATTAACACTTATTTCATAGAGTCCGAGCTCTTCAGTATTAGTTTCTATGGTAAGTGTAACCCCTTGTTTCTCACCAACGGAGAGGGATAATATGGATGTTCTGTCAAATGAGCTCTTGATATCTTTTTTTAATACGCCGTCTTTTGCGATAGTGCTAGTCAGTGTTATTCCATTGAGAGAAGTCTGACCATTATTTTGCAATGTAATCGGTAAGAGTATCTTATCTCTTTTGTCAAGCGACAAAGGCTCGGGAAGTATTATCTTCAAAGATATTGGATTTGTCCCTCCCGAACTTCCTCCTCCACCCCCTCCACCCCCGCCCGTTGTAACAGTAGTTGATGTTCCTGAAGTAGGGGTGGCGCTGAATTCTATAAAGAAGGAATTACTTGTAGAGTTGGTGCCGGAGTCGTTTATAGTGATAGTGAATGTTCCATTACCTGGTGTTGGCGGAGGAGTAAACGTAATTACAGAGCCAGATACAGAATAGCTAATGCCTCCTGTTGTATTCTGCACAACATTCACGGTGAAAGTAGGTGTTTCATTGCGTCTTTCATCGCTCCAGTCAAGGTCCGAGAAGTAATCTGTCAGGGTATATGTGACATTTTCTAATATTGTCTTGCTCCTATTTTGTATCTGTGATGAGAAGTTCACGGGAGAATTTACGTGAGTTATGTTAAGGTTCCATGTTCTGTTTGACTGAACATCCGCGTAAGTTGGATTTTTGACTATCAAAGTTAGGTTTGTATAAACCCCATATGTTTCCATAGTGTAATTGGGCGTAAATGTCCAGTTAAGAGAAGTTCCGTTTCCATAATAACTCCGATTATATGTAAGATTATTTCCAATATAAATTATATAAGTCAAATTGTCCCCAACGGCATGCTGAACGATAAAAGTTATATTAGTGAAATTGTTTTCATTGAACGTAAAGTTTACTCCTGCTGGAGGCGTGTTTAGAGTTGGATTATTGTAAACATTTAGCCAAAAATCTCTGGAAGCGGCAAAACCAGAAGTATCATTTACAGTTATGTTAATTCTGTATATTCCATCTTGACTGTCATTGAATGTATGGTTGAACATTCCAGTTGTCATGTTAAGACGGGAATTATTATTGTTTATGAAGTCTGTTCCGTTGATGAAAGAGTAAGAAAAAGTAAAATTAGTATTTCCTCCTGTGTCTGTGCCGTCTTCAATATCGCTTGCATTTATATCAATTGCAAGAGTGCGATTGTAAGTTGAAGTCTGATTTCCTATTGCACTTATGCTTGGAACATGGGATATGCTTGACAAAGTAATATTAAAACTTAGAGTCGTGCTTGAATTTGAAGCGTCAGTAATATTTACAGTTACAGTGTAATTGCCTAAATCAGTACGATTAGGCGTGAACGATGCACTATACTGCGTTCTGTTGGCTCCGAAAGAAGTTGGACTGCTGAAATTGAACAAATATGGATTTGGTCCTGAAAGAGTAGTGTTTACGCTGAAACTTTCATTGTAATAATTTTTCTGCGTGCTTGGAATTAATAAATCATCATCATTTATATATAAAAGAATACTTACAACAGCGTCTTCGCTGGTATTGCCGTTGGAATTTGTCTGATTGAAGCTGATGTTTGTTCCTGTAAGAGGAGTTGTTATGGTTGGAGCATCATTAATGTTTAACACACTGAAATTAAATGTTAGAGAAGTGTTGACATTTCCATCTGTTGCATTTATCACAACTAAATGATACCCAACATCTTCATCAATAGGTGTAAAGTTAATCACTCCGGTAGAATAATTGAGTGAAAATGAAACAAATGAAGAGAGATTAGCGAAAGAAAAGACTATTGTATTGTTATCAACATCAGTCACATTCTGGCTAAGGTTAAGGTAGAAGCTTATATTTTCAGTCAGGGATAGGTTTGTTGCAGTTGAAACGTTCCATGCCGGAGCAGAGTTGTTTGATACAGTAATTGCAAATATAAACGAGGAGCTTGAATAATTGTTTGCGTCTCTGACGCTTATGTTTACATAATGTGTCCCTGTCCCGCCGACAGCTGGATTTATTGTGAGCGTTGCGCTTGTGATATTTGTATTAATTATGATGCTTGTGGAAGTTATATTTACCCATGAACTCGCATTTGAAGAGAATGTCAATGTCTCATTGTATAGATTTTTGTCAGGAATTAACAAGTCATCGTCACTTGCATTTAAATAGGTCGTATAATTATTAGTGGTATATACAGTAAGAGCGCTCAAGGAAGATATGCCAACAGAATCATTGATGTTGCTTATGTTAAATTGCACAATTTGTGAGTTGCTTTGAATTGGGGCTCCGGTATCATGTACGCTTATATTAATAAAATGTCTTCCTACGTGCGTATCGTTCAAAGTTATATTAACCAAAGCAGAAGCGTTCCCGCTGGATACTTCTAAAGTTGTTCTGTTCGTGCTATTTGAAAATGTAAACCATGAGACATTTGCACTCACAGTAAGATTCGCGGTTTCATCTATATCGCTTACATTTATGTAGCAATTAACTGTATTTGACTCATTCCAGTTTCTGTCGTTGTTGCACAAATAAGAAAAGGTAGGTGCGCCATTTATGTTTGTCACAGTGAAATTAACAGTTTGAGTACGGCTCGCATTCAAGGAATCTTTCACAGTTATATTTAAAGTGTATGTTCCCACATCATTTTTTTGTGGAACAAATGATATTGTGAAGCTAGTATTGGAAGTGTAATATTCTGAACTGTTAGATACATTGAAAAGACTTCTCCCTTCTGGAGTCGAACAGTTTCTGGTTGACCAAGATTCAACACTGCATGAGACAAAAGTTATGTTGAATGTGAATGGAGCGTTGTTTTCCTCATCAGTTGCGTTATAGGTTTGATTAAATAAAGTTGAGATGTTGAAAGAAGTGTTGTTCAAGCCGGAGAATTGAGGTATGTCATTTGCACTGCTTACATTTACAAGCAGTATTCCAGCCACGCTCTGGCTTTCACTGTCTCTCACGTTTAACTCTACCTGCTTGGAGCCGGTAAGTGAAGTTTGGGTTATGTTGATAGTTAATACCCCGGTTGATGAGTTAAGGGTAAAATTAGTAAGGGTTGTGTTTGTAATTCCGCTATAATTGAAATTAAGAACGTCATTGCTGTCTGGGTCTGTAACATTTGCCGAGAAGTTATAACTGCATAGGCTGTCTTCTGTACACTGAAAGTAATCGTCATTGAGCTTGTTCCCGTCGAAATCCACATAAGTATTCCCCTCATCAAGACTTATGGCGGGAGCGGTGTTTCTTATAGTAAAATTATCGCTTAAGGTTACATTCCCGAATGTGCTTGTGCAATTTGAACGGAAGAAAAAATTTCCCTTGACGTTAAAACTTCTGTTATAATCCCAAACCAAAGTGCTCGTGTTAAATGCCATTGGGGAGAGGCCGCTGAAGGTGCTGCTTAAATTAAATTCCACAGTGCAGTTTCCAGTGCCAATGCTTGCATTAAGAGGACTGCCTGAACTATTTGTATAGTTAGCTGTGAATATAGTATTTATATTGCTGAACCTGTTCTCACTATCTGTGCTATCAAATATTGTCAGAGAAGCGTTTTGACTTGAACCGGAAGATGTTGCTACTACCACTGCCGACGCAGCAAGAAATATAATTGTAAGTACAGCCAATCCTATACCTGCAAGTCCATACACCTCTTCTTTCATGATATTATTAGATATTAGGACAGGAAGATTATTAAAACCTATCGTCAGTGATTTCAGCAGATTTGTCAAGCCTTTTTCTAAGGTATTTTATGATTACTCTTGCTATCAGTATTATTATAAGTATCAGCAGTATTAAGTTAAGGATTAGAAGGAAAATCCTTACATTATCTCTTTTAATAAATGGCACTTTCGCCAAACACTGGTTAGGACAAGGCAAGCCGCAATCTATTCCTTGTTCGCCTTGATTTTGAATGCGGTCAGAGCAAGTTGGGCATGGACCACATGGGCCGCCGCAATCAATTAACATCTCACATAGTCCGTCATGGCAGTTCTTAATGCTATCAGAACAGCTTGGATTTACAGTATAATGGCATTCAGTAATCTCATCAGGCTGTTTAAATGTAGAATTGCACTGGTTAAAGTCCTGGCAATTGCGAAGCTGGAAACCGCATGATGAATCTCCGAGTGAAGTTCTATCACATCTATCTTTAATTGTTCTGTAATCATCTCCACCTAATAATCCTTGCTGGAGAGAGCCTTGAGTATTTTGGCAGACATTCCAGTTTTGGCACGCCCAAGCAGTCTGACATAATCCTGCCCCACCGCCACCGCCTCCTCCGCCACCAGCAGCAGATACAGCTCCTCCTCCGGCAGCGCAGGCAACATTTGCAACTGATATATTCCAAGTCACAGAATCATTCAACAAACCATCAGTTATTTCAGCTTTTATTGTGTGATTTCCCTCAACTCCGCATCCAAACGAGTATGATATATTGGATGTAAGAGAGCCTGTTGAATAATGTATTCTAGTGCTGCCGTCACGATACCAATATACATCTGGTACAGTTCCATCGGGGTCAAAAGAAGTTACATTAAAACTTAATGTATCGCTTCCTGATGTGTTGAATACTAGTGTTGATGGGTCATAATCTGTAATTGTGGGTGCACGGTTTTCTTCGGTTATAGTTACACTGAAATTAGTGCATGCAGTTATATTGGTGCCATCTTGACTGCATAAAGATATATTAGGAGATATATTTGATAATCCGTTGTCAGTTGCACAGAAGCTTAGATTGTAAACACCTACATGACTTGAGTTAGCATTAATCTCTGCTTTCCCACTCTGGCTCATGGTAAAGAATTGGGTTCCGGAAAGGAAAGACATATTATGGGTAAAGTTTGAAGAGCTTAAGTCAGACCCGCTTTCCAAATCGTTTATTACTGCTTGAATTATTAGATTGCTGTTTTCTCCTTCAGTCCAGACAGTATATACTCCAGATATGTTAGAAATAGACGGAGCATTGTTAATTTCTATGACTGTTATATTAACGTGCTTGTTATCGGACGTGTTTTGCTGATTGACGCCATCAATGGCATATATCTCTTCTTCATGCAGTCCAAGATGTTGTTTAGTCAATGTTCCTGAACGTATGAATGTCTGAATAAATGTAAATCCGTGGAAATCTCCTGGAATGATATCAAATGTTCCAGGATTTACAAGTCTGACAAGAACTACATCTTCATCAGGGTCTGTAACATTAAATCCATAAGACAGTTGAGTGCCTTCACAAATATAAATCTGAGAATCAACGGCGCCTATAATCGGAGCAGTATTTGGAACATTGACTTCAAATATTGAGTAAGCAGAACCCGTGTTATTATTTGTATCATTGGCATACACTGTTATTTTATTAGTCCATCTAGCCGCGACAAAGGTTGTATTTGGAGTAAATACCACGCTCTGATTTACAACTGTCAAGTGCCTAAGGTCTTCTAGTTTATACCACCAAACACTGGTATTTACAGAAGCGGAGACGTTAAGGTCAAGAATATACTGACTTCCCGGATTAAAGTTGAAAGTCGTCCCATTTACAGGATAATGTATTGTTACACTTACAGGTTCATGCTCTATAAAGAGAGTTACTCCACTTGTCAATACCCTCCCAGTAACTATGTTATCTTCAGATTGTGAATAAAGTGCCAATGAGCTTAAACTTACGAATATGAGAAATGTAGAAATGCCTATTATTACTTGATTTCTGTTCATTTTATCTTAAGTACGAATACGCTCTCCGCACTCTTAATTCAATACTGCCAGTATAGTTTCCAAATGAATAATTTTTAGGAATAGATAGTGTTACTGGGACTTTCTTTTTCTCTCCAATAGATAATTTAATTGGTTGTTCTAATGATAAAATTGGTTTGAGAAATTCATCACCGACTAAAGTGATGATTATCGGCTTATTATATGTATTTTCTATGTTAATAATGCGGGTTGCACTACCTCCGGGGACTATCTTCCCAAATATTAGCCCGCTATTGTTTATATCTAAACCTGGGTTAGAGCCAACTATAAATCTCACTTCAATTTCTTTCCATGTCAGCGGAAGAGAGATAATAGTCATTATAACTCCTGCTATAACAAAAACAGAGAGTATGAGAATAATAGGAACAAATGAATTCATGCTTTTATTATTCTCTTTCTTTCTCATTAGCCCTTTCTCCTTTTCTCCTTCTTAGATATCTTTCGCATCCACCAAACAAGAGCTATAATTATAGCCACTAGCACTATTATCCCTATTATTAACCCAACAATAAGATAATTATTTTCTCGTTTGAATTTTACTGTCACTATTTCTTCAGTTGTCTTGCCAGCATAATTAATCTGGACATTGACTTTCAGAGATTTTACATTGTCTGGTATTCCGCCTGTGTCAAAGAACCCAGTAAGAACTGCACTTTGAAAACCGGCAAGATTGACTGAAGGAGTAGGAAAATTAATATTATATTCAGGTATTCTTACATTTGCATATACATTTTCTAGTGGATCATTCCAATTGCTTTCAATGACTATATCAAATTTATTTATAGTATTTCTTGTTAATTCTCTTGTTGTAGATATTAAGTTTACAAAGAGCTCTCCAAGTCTGAAGGATATTTCTGCTTCAGCAGAGTTTTTGCCTCCGTATTCAACTTTTAATTTACTCAGATATCTCCCAGCTCCATATTCCTTAGTATCAAAAGAATACGGAATTTCAATGGTTTTTGTGCTTTCTATAGGTGTGATTGGAAGCTCAATATTTTTAATGCTCTTGTTTCTTCCATCATATATTGAAATATCTGATTTAGCCGCTATATCTTCCTTGCCAAGATTAGTTATTAGTGCTTTAAATTCCACAGGATCGCCTGCTTTTGTGTCTTTAGCTTCAAGCGAGGCGACTGCGTATTTTCCAGGATAAGGAACGCGTATACGGATTGTTCCTTTAACATTTCCTACCAAAGCTACACCTTGTTGACGGCTGTCACGCAGCTGTCCAATGCCAACAAAGAGGGTATGAACTCCGGGCAATTCAATATCTCTGGGTAGAGAAAGAATAACCTCCACATCCCCTGGACCCTCTAAAGATTTACGGCTTAATGTCGCATATTGAGCTAAATCTCCCTCAATAAAAGCTTCCCCCTTAACTCCTGGATCTAGAGTGAAATAGAAACCGAATGATTTTTTAAGACTTGGAGTAAAATCAGCAGAATATCCCGCAGGACTTACCCCTACAGCAGCACTGATAAGAGGCATTAGCAAAATAGCCAGCACTACAATAACCCTCTTTCTCATAGTTGATTCCAGGTTCTTACCTTTTTATAAGTTTCTGCTTAACTATGTGATAGAAATAAAAAATCCCATCGTTCGCTTCGCGGTAAGCTGCAGAGTATAAGACTCATTTGGAGCAATTAATTTTCGAACATCTTAATTTCTACCCTATCTATGAAAGGAAAGAATTTATCTGATTATTAATTTCCTTTCATATAATTAAGTAGTAGCAATGCCTATGGCAGTTATTGTGTCAGACAGAGAGCCAGTTATAGAATCTCTTGGGACTTGCAAAAATACGTCAATTCCCAGTGAATTTGTACTTTCTGAAAAATTAAGAGACTCGCATATCTTATATCCAGTAGCATTTATGAAGGTTGCATTCACATCATAGAATGAACCATTAGTAAGTCCAATAGCAAATTTTCTGCAGCTTCCGGCTTCAGCTTCGCTAAAGTTGAGCTTGTAAACTGGATTCGTCCCACCGAATTTTTAGTCACATTAATTGAAATATTCATTAACGCGTTTCCTATATTTTCCAGAACAAGTCCAGCAGTATTATTTGTCCAGTTTCCATTTCTCTGCGATGGATTAGAACCGCCCGTATTTACGCCGGCAGTATTCAAAGTCGCATTATCGGCTCCAACAACAACTCTTCCAGAACCCCAATTAATTATATCTGTGGAGAAATTTATTGCAAGAGAAGATTCTACACTTAAATTAATTGTTGCAAATTCAGTTACAAATCCTGTGAACCAGATTGGTCTTGCAGCATAAATAAAACTTATTATCATAGCTGCGCCCGTAATTGCCACCAAGAAAATTGCAAGAACAAGAACAGCTTTTCCTTAAAGCTCCATGTCTTGAAATCAAAGAATGTAGAAGCCATAGTCACAGCGGCAACGGCAAATATCAATGCCAATATCAAAAGTACAATTATGACCTTATGTATGTGCTCCATGCTCTTTTTAAGATTTCTATTAGCAGGTTGGAAGGGCTTATAAATATTATGCCTCTTCGTTATATAGCGGACAGATTTTCTGAACCGTGAAATTTCTATTAAGTGGATGCTATGCCTATGGCAGTTATTGTGTCAGACAGAGAGCCAGTTATAGAATCTCTTGGGACTTGCAAAAATACGTCAATTCTAAGTGAATTTGTGTTCTCTGAAAAATTAAGAGACTCGCATATCTTATATCCAGTAGCATTTATGAAGGTTGCATTCACATCATAGAATGTTGCATTAATAAGTCCGGGAAAAAATCCTCTGCAGCTTATTTTTAGTCACATTAATTGAAATATTCATTAACGCGTTTCCTATATTTTCCAGAACAAGTCCAGCAGTATTATTTGTCCAGTTTCCATTTCTCTGCGAGACTGGTGTTCCCCCTGTGCTGTTTCCAGCAGTATTCAAAGTCGCATTATCGGCTCCAACAATAACTCTTCCAGAACCCCAATTAATGTTATCAGTAGAGAAATTAATTGCTAAATTTGATTCAACGGTGAGATTTACCGTGGCAATATCTGTAATTGTGAGCCCTAGAAAACCGGGAAGAGACTCATTATGAGTATACAGATAAATTCCTTAAAGCTCCATGTCTTGAAATCAAAGAATGTAGAAGCCATAGTCACAGCGGCAACGGCAAATATCAATGCCAATATCAAAAGTACAATTATGACTTTATGTATGTGCTCCATGCTCTTTTTTAACTTCTTATAAGATGTGTAACTCCCTTATAAAGATTACGTTGCTCTCATCTGCTGTTTCTCATCCTTCTTTTTCTAAGAACGACAAACCAGAGTATGTTTAGAACAACTAAGAATCCTATTATCACTATCAATATAGTGATAGTTTTATTGCCTCCTGTTCCTTTTTCTTCGGTTGAAATTACTCTCCCAAGGCCAATTACTTGAATAGAATCCTTGCTTACATCAAGCTTTACATCCTGTTGAGTCTTCTTATCAGCATAGTTGAGCAATATGTTGGCGTTATATAATCCTTCCCTTAAATCTTTAGTATCCCAATAATATACTAAAGTAGTTCTTTCTCCGGAAGGTATGTCATAAGTTGCTGATTTAACATCTGCAATCTCTGAAAATGAACTATCCAAAACCCTCATTTGAGCATACACACTATTAATTGGCTCACTCCACTTATTGTGAATGAGTAGATTGAACTTTGCTATCCCTCCAAGTGTAAAATCAGTCACAAATAAGTTCAATATATCAAGGGCAAGCTCTCCAACTTCAAATTGTTCTTCATATAGTACATTTTGTCCATCATAATTAAGGACTGCCTTAGCAGTATATCTTCCTCTTGAGGCATCCACATTCCAGACAGCCCCAATTTCTTTTCTTTCTCCAGGAGAGAGTGAAACACTCTGTGTTTCTAATTGTTTGATGCTCTCGCCTCCGGCGTTAAATATATTTATAGTTGCTTTTGCTCTTTCTATATTTTCTTTACCTCTGCTTGTCAAAGAAAGATAAAGATTCTTCTGGCTCTCGCTCCCACTTACCTTTAAGTTTCCTTCAATATATTTTCCAGGATATGGAGAATAAATATGGATTTGTGTTGCAACAGCAAGCGATAACCCCACCGTTGCGGGAGAACTTGGCAAATTAGAAGGAAGTTGTGATACAACAACCTCGGCAGTATGAAGCCCTGGAGTCAGAGTGTCCGGCAAAATTACATCAAAAGAAATTTCTCTTTCCCTTTCAGAAGATTTCATGGAAAACTCATTCTCTCTTAATTCAATAATCCCTGCCAATTCTCCTCTTGTTTTCACAGCCAGATTAACGTCTCTCTGTTCAGAGTTAATCACTGTAACTTTGAATGTTTGTTTAACTCCAGGTATAAAATCCTGATTAACTCTTCCCGGAGTTATTCCCAATGTGCTTACAGAAGCAATTAGAAAAATAGATATAATCAAAACAGCAAAAATCTTATAATTCTTCATTCTACTCTTCCCTCCCTAAAATTCCATTGCCCACTACTTCTTCTTTTCCATCTATTACGATTATATTTGTGCTTACAATGGACTCGTTATCAAAGAAAGTAACATTGATTGGAACATTTCCTGCATTAAATAATTCGTAGCTATTTTCACTTTTTTTTAATTCAAGATTAACTGATGAATCAACTTTCAACTTGTAAATCTTACTATTAATTATTCCTTCAGCTCTCCAATAATACATTCCAGGTTTAAGATTTATAGATAGATTATCTTCAAAGAAAATTCTTTCAGGAGAGCTGAAATCGGCATTGTCATCTATGAGGATTGAACTCCCTCTTTCCAGAGAGAATATTACCTGTTTATCATATGTATTTAATTCGTCAATTGGTGATATGACTAGAGGGCGAGAATAACCTACAAGAATTGCACCACTCAATAAAACTCCCCCTATCAAAAGTACATCCACTAAATATATATCTTTATTGTAAACTCTCATTAAGGTTCTCCTCCCAAAGATGCATCAAATGTTATTGTAGAGTTCCTGTTTCCAGCAGGTTCTCCAGCAGGCACTTCAACGTATATATCAAATTCTGCCGTATCGTTTACATTTGTATAGTTAAACATCGCTATTCCCAATTGTGCACTTGAAGTCATATTAGTGTATGATGTTGTAGATGAAGCCCACTTAAATGCCCCGCCTTCGCTTGCAGTAAAGTTGGCTTTGAATTTGTAATGTTTAGAAGGAAGATTTACAGACCTCCATAATTGTGTAGCGGAAACAGTAACATTTAGGTATGTGTTGCCATCATTTTGAATGACAAACGGAGCCGGACTGTTATCATTTGTGTCATTAAAAGCAAGATAGTCTATGGAGCCAAACTGCACTAAATCTACTGTGGCATTTATCATTATCAATGCAGTAATATTTAAGGTCCTTTCCCCTGCCCAGGCACCGTATTCATCACTATCATTTGCTCTTACAGTCCAATTGTAATAATAATTGCTATAATCTGCCAAGTAAGCCAGCTCTGGATTGGGCAAATGGCTTGTTGCCGCAGTAGAAATTAATCTGTTGTCTCCTCCGGAAGGAAATGGATATCTTGTAATATTGAGCTGATAACTCATGTTGTCTCCATCATTATCACTGGAGCTCCATGTAAAATTGATAGACCTTGAAGTAGTGGAGTTTGCATTAGGGGGAGAAATTAGAGTCACATTTGGAGGACTATTGCGTATTCTTAATGTATTACTGACAACCGTTGCCCCATCGTTGTATCCATCGCTGGGAGTTATAGCTACACTCCAATTCTCCCCTTTTGTAGTTTCTTCGGCAACCCACGTATTTATTGAGTGGTTGTTTAATCCTTCCCTGTAAATCGTACTTAATTGCGAGAAAGATAGAGAATCATTGAATATCGTTACTTCATCAATGCTCCCGTTAAAATAACTTGTATAAATTCCCAACCTAACGCTTAAGTTGGTAGATGTAGCACACGGAGTCTGTGCTCCCCAAGCTGAAGACAATGCCAGAGAACCATCCATGTATAGAAATCCTCCGCTAGTGTTTACAATTAAAGCTGTATGGTGCCATTTATTGTCTGAATAGTTTGTAACTGTAGTCCCAGGGCTTACCAAACTTGTAGAATTGCAATAATACCACGAGCTAACCCTCGCCCCATTAAAGAATATATGATATCCATTATTTGAGCCGGATAAATATTTGTTTACAACAGCCGAATTGGAATTCGTAGTATTCATTTTAAACCAAGCCGAAACAGTTATAGGGAGGGAGTTAAAAGAAGACAAGTTGCTACTTACATTTATCCAGTCGTTCACTCCGTCGAAATCATACGAGCCGCCAATCTTTCCATTTGAATTCCATTTTGGAACAGCCGTAGAAATTCCACCCCCAAGTGTGGCATTATTCACATATGTACTATAATCTCTCACAGATTTAACCACTGCATCAGAGACATTTGTAGCGAAAGCTAAATTCAACAACGCCAGACTTTTTCCCTCTTTTCTCCAATCAGTAACATTTGTCATAGTTATGTTTTCAGGATCATTAATTTGATAAGAAAGAGTCAAGTTTTCAGTAGTATAGTTAGTAATTGAAGTTGCATTTAACACGACATTAGTAACACTTGGCGGACTATCAACGGTGCAGCATATCTTTAAACTATATTCGGTGCATGGGCCAGCATGAGCATTGGTCTGATTAGAATCTCCTGACTCGCTTGATGCCATGCTTGCAAGGCAAGTGTATCCGGCAGTAGGACATGTACTGCCGGTAGTGTTTACTTCATATTTGCACAATACCTTTCCAGGATTTGCAGCTAAGCATAAGTCATAAGAGTAAGCTGTGCCGCTAAAATTAGATGTCTGTGCATGAGCGTTAGTTATATTGGATATTTTTAAAACACTGGCCTGCTCACAACTATTGGACAATGTATCTGTCGCACTGCAGCATAAGGTATAATTATATCTGGGAGAAAATGAGGAATTTGTGACATTTTGAAGATGTGCATTGTGAAATCCTCCGCTGTCATTCTGCTGGTACCAAACTACTGCTCCAGAGCATGTAGTGTTGCTTGTATTGAATGAGCAAGTCAGTAGAGAAGCTTCTCCGGAAGAAACAAGCAGAATAAAACCAAAAGCTAGCAGTAAAATTAAGATACTCAGGTCTGCATGCAACCCATCACCCTTACCTCTTTTCATAGTATCTCTGGCTAGTCAACACCACTTATAACTTTTATGGTCTTATGCGTAAATACATAAAAAGAATTTAAGCAGATGTTAAACGGCAGAATAGACGATATTCAAGAGAGGAAATAGCAATTGTGTCTTATTCAATTTCCTTGACAGAATGAATATTCAGATTGAAATAAACTGCATCTGCTATGTGTAAAAAACAGTCTTTATTTTAGATTCTATTGAATAAAATGCCTAGGACTATATAAGAAGATATAGAGAACTGTATTACTTAGATGACAACGAGGGTCAGTTATCCATATTATCGCATTGCAGACAATCAGATTTGGGGGCAAACCTAAGCAGAAAGTTATTAGGTATATTGAGACTTTTAATATGGCTGAGAAATACTAAGAGATATAATGGTTGTGGATGATAAATTTGCTACATAGCATGAATCAGAAAAGTTTAAAAGCCAGAACATATTTTAAACGGAATGAGTAAACAAACAGCCGTGATAATCATATTAGCAGTTCTTTTAGTAGCTGCAGCGGCTTATATTGTGACATCTCATTATATTTCATCTCAGCAACAGAAACAGTTCACTCTTACTCAACAGGGAGCAGTAGTTGGATATCAGAAAGCTATTATAGATGTAGCCACCATTGCTTCAACTTGCCAGATAGTTCCTTTAGTCATAGAGAATCAGACAATTAATATGATTGCAGTAGACTGCCTTCAACAGGCGAGATAGAATTTTTAACATTTTTAAGGGCTTGGGAAGACAGACTTTATCCAACTTCCTTTACTAAATCTTCAACTAAGATTTTTATTTGGTCTCGCACTTTTCTGAATTTATCTAAAGATTGTCCGCACATATCTTCAATCTCCCAAAAAACTATTGCCAATAACGAGTTTTGTTTTTCCCTTATTGAAGATTATATCAGCACTAGAATCGTTTACTGTTCCAACTACTCTATCATCATAAAGTCTAAAGACTCCAACAAATTCTCCAAATCTTCCTGCATGAATATATTCTCCGTCTACTTCAAAGTCTTGCATGACAATTAAACTCCATTTTATATTTAAAAACATAATTGCAACGAATCATAATCTTTAAAACCCTATAAGTTTAGTCATTTCCATGCCTGGATGGCCCAGCGGTTACGGTGCGGGATTGCTAATTCTATCTATTTAAGACCTATATTTTGAAATTCGCAACATTTATATAGTATCAAATGATAATATTATCTGTAGATAACATGGAAATACAAAAAGAAATGAAATTTAACATTGCAAATATAATAAGCAGAAGTCCTAGACTTGAAACCGTGATAATGGTTGAGAAGTTTATTAAAGAAAATTCTGGGCAATTCAAGAAAACAGAACTATTTCATAAATTGCCTAAAAAGATGATGTGGGGGACTTTCAATGTAATATTACAATATTTATGGAACAATAATAAAATAGCAATTGATAAAAATGATTATGTAATGTATATATGGAGTCCAGAAGCGGGCAAAATATTTAAGGATAAGAAAATATATTAGTTAATGAGATTTTTAAAACATGCAGACGGAGTGACATTTGCAGAAGATGGTTTAGAACTGGCTTTTATATCGCTTGCAGATAATAGCCCATTAAAGAATTCTATAAGAAAAGCAATTAAAGATTTAAAAGAAAATGTTTTTTGTGGAGAGCAGATAAAAAAGGAGAGAATACCTAAAGAATATATTAAAAAATATAAGATAAATAATTTATGGTGGTATCCCTTGTCTGATGCTTGGAGATTAGTATATTCCGTTGTAACACCATCAAATATTGAGATTCTTGCAGTAATAATTGATTACTTCAATCATAAAGATTATGAAAAGAAATTCACAATCATAAAGATTATGAAAAGAAATTCAGGTATAAATAGCTAAGATTTTCGTCTAAACATAATCTTTAAAACCCTATAAGTTTAGTCATTTCCATGCCCGGATGGCCCAGCGGTTACGGCGCAAGGTTGCTAACCTTGTTTCGCGCAAGCGATTCCCAAGTTCAAATCTTGGTCCGGGCGTTACCCTATCATGCGTTTTTCATGGGAGGTATTTTGTCCTTATGTTTGTTCAAAACTCTCAGGCGGGGCGTATTTAAGGCTATTGTCGAGAGTCAAAGGATATTTTCGAGTGGGTGGATTGGTTCGTGACAAGTAGAGCTAGTTTCCTTTAACTAAAAATTTCCTAAAATAAACCTTTTCATCCTTTTTTGTATGCCAAGTCTCATCCCCACCGCCAAAAAACAAACTGAACATAACTTGATTAATCCCGTAACTTTTCTTTTTCCTTAAGTTTCTTTTTTTATCCAATACTTTTCTCCCATTAACCCATGCTAAAATTGTATCTTCTTGTTTTGGGTTTTCAGAAAGTTTAATACGCATTTTTAGGTTATACCATTTCTTTCACCTGTTAATTTAAATAGCCAATTTATACGCCCAATTCAAGATTTATCTTTACGCCCTTAATAGTCCTTCTCAAATTTTAGTATATATAACTTTCTAGTTTTTCCCTGTCTTGCTTTTTGATAAGCGCTGAAAAGATTTTCATAAGAGCATAATTTTTCATATAACATAATATAAGTCCTAACGGCTGACAGGGCTATTCGACGAAGCGACCATAGACACTGTCGAGATTGTTCCTGCCATTAAGCTGAGACCTGTTCTCAAGCCTATTCGGAATAGCCGCCCCCAGAGTAGCCCGTTCACTTAATTATATATCACTGCCCCTTCATTTCTGTTGAAGCTGTATTTTATAGCAATAAATTGCCTTAGTGAAAGGACGTGTAGCCCAGTCTGCCCTATGCATCCTTGTTGCATAGTTAGCTAGGACAAAAAATACTCAGGATGAAGGTATAAAAGTATTCGTTCAGTGTAAATTATATAATTGGTTAATATATTTTAAAGGAGTAAAATACCAATTATCGCAAATTCTATTGATTATAGTGCATATTTGTCCAGAATCCTCGAGAATTTTCAATTCTTGATTGCTTCGAAAATTGAAAGTTTTCTTAGTTCCGTGATAGATAATTCCTAATGTGTACAGCAATCAATGAGGTTATCCATATTAGAATAAAATTACAACTTGCTTCTTAACTGAACAATTGGGCTAATTAGCTCAGTTTTGACAAATCCTTCAAGCCCTCTGATAGAGCCATCAACTGCTTCCAAATCTGCAAGAGTGTAAGGTTTTACAAGTTGATCGGGCGCACTAAGCGCCTCTGGCGCTACACCGACGAAGCGACCATAGACACTGTCGAGAAAGTACCTGCCATCAAGCTGAGACCCGTCCACAAGCCTATCCGGAATAGCCGCCCTTACATGAGGTTTTGCTGATTCTCCTGCCAAGTAGATTCCCATCATTGTATCATGTTTATATGCGTCCATGCCTGCCTTGAATATTTTCTGTGCAACCTGCCCAAGAAGCTCTCTATTTCCCCTAAATAATTCCAA
This sequence comes from Candidatus Pacearchaeota archaeon, assembly GCA_018303945.1. Classification (GTDB taxonomy): domain Archaea; phylum Nanobdellota; class Nanobdellia; order Pacearchaeales; family GW2011-AR1; genus JAGVXD01. The sequence continues at coordinate 971 of JAGVXD010000015.1, read as the reverse complement.
CCATACTTGATGGTCTGGAACTTCATGTTCTTTAAGGTCTCTTTCAAGAATAGCATCGCTTTCAGCAAATTCTTTACCCTTTACGCCCTCATAAGAAGGAATTTACAATTCGTTATTTAAAACTAAGAAGTAATTATAATTAAATTATTTTTTTAAGTCATCACTAACACACAAATATATTTTTATCAACGTTATATTATTCAGACTCACCATATTATTTATATTTTGCATATTCTTCATATTAAATCTTAGCAATGAAAGGAGGTAATCAAATGAGCATAGAAGAAATTATGAAAGAAGAAGGAACTTTCTAAAGCACCTATAAATCTTTATAGTTTGAAATTATGTTTTAGTGTGGTCGAATTAGTTGAAAATATAATTGATAATAAAATAAGAAGCAATAGTAATTCTATAAATCTAGTCGGGGAATTTTATGCAATGTCCAGATTGTTCTTAGAAGGATATGAAGCAAGTTTAACATTAGGAAATACAAAAGGTGTCGATATCCTATTATTTAATCCGAAAAATAATAAACAATTTAGAGTTGAGGTGAAAACATCATCAAGTATACTTAATGAAAAAACATTTGGTGGTAAAAACATAAGATGGTTTATGAATAAGAAACATGAAGAATTAAACGATGATTCTCTAGTATTTTGTTTTATTTTCGTAGATAAAAAAGAAAAGTCATACAAAATATTCTTCGTTCCGTCAAAGGAAGTTGCGGAATATTGTAAGTGGGAGAATAAACATTGGATAGAAGCAGAGCATAAAAAGCCAATAGATGAAACTGGTCAAATGAGGAGTTTCAGAATTAAGTTGGATGAGTCTTCTAAATGGGAAAATAACTTCTCATTTTTTGATTAGAAATCTGACCTTACCCCTATAAATCTACATCTTAATGTAAATCTTGGGTTGTCGATGGGTTATCAGGTGTTTTACGGGTGTTTAAAGCAGAATTAAGATAATAT
>JAGVXD010000005.1 GCA_018303945.1 Candidatus Pacearchaeota archaeon | reverse complement strand
GAACGATTGAACAATAAACAGTTACAGGAGTTAATTTTAAAATTTATTCCAAAAAAGCAAGATAATCAGAAGAAATTCATCGAGATTAATAATAACATTAACCACCTTGATATAAATAAGAGTTTTTATAGAGTAATTTACGCCTCAGGTTATCCAAGAACTGTTGAGCCTGGATTTTTAGACAGGATTGTTAGCCTACTGGGAGATTTTAATCTAAGCCTGCAAATCAAGCCATATCCTATAGAACATATGCTGGTAGACTTAAACAAAGAGCTTCAAAAACAAAGAGCAGATCTCTATGCAATGCAGTCTAAGGGGATTATTAACCCTTCATTAGAAATTCAATATAACGATACCAGAAGCACACTTGAAACTTTACAAAAAGGCGACGAACGTCTGTTTAATATCAGCTTATATGTAACTTGCAAAGCAGATTCAGTATCCGACTTAGATTTATTGACTAAGAAGGTAGAAGCAGAGCTAAACAGCATAATGATTTTGCCCAAAGTTGCTAAATTCAGAATGATTCAGGGCTTTAAATCGGTCTTGCCTTTAGGAATGGATGAGGTAAAAGTCAACCGAAATATTACCACTAGAGCTCTTTCTGCATTTTTCCCATTTACAAGCCAATTCCTGCAAGCAGATAATACTGGAGTTTGGCTAGGACTTAATAAGAATAATATTCCTATAATTAAAGATATATTCAAGCTTTCCAATCCTAATGGAGTAGTCTTAGCCCAATCAGGGGGTGGCAAGTCTTACTTCTGCAAACTCCTCATTACACGTTATTTGCTCAATGGCACGAAAGTCATTATAATTGATCCCCAAGGAGAGTACAAAGCCCTTGTAAAGCGCTTTGGTGGGCAAATAATCGATCTTTCCAGGGAGTCTAATACTTTGATTAATCCTTTAGATCTTATGGGGCATGACTATACTGAAAAGCGCCTAAGTCTCATGGATTTAATGCCTGTTATGTTGGGAGGACTTTCAGAGCCACAAAAGGCGTTTTTAGACAAAGCGATAACTAATGCTTATGCAGATAAAGGGATAAACATGATATCTGATACTTGGAGTAATGAGCCTCCAATTATGGAAGATTTATTGGAATCTTTAACAAAACTCGTCAAAAAAGCCACACAAATAGAGAACGCCACTCTTAGGAGCGTGATTAATAGGCTTGATATGTATGTCTCAGGAGTTTTTAGCTTTCTAAACAAGCACACTAATCTTAAATTTAACAATAATCTAGTTTGCTTTGATCTTGGAAATATGCCTAAGCAGATCAAACCAGTCGTGATGTTTCTTGTTTTGGATTATGTTTATATGAAAATGAAGTCAGACATAAGCAGAAAGATTCTCTTGGTAGACGAAGCATGGTCTTTATTGAGCAGAACCGAAGACGCAGGGTACATTCTTGAGATAGTAAAGACCTGTAGAAAGTTCAATATGGGCTTATTGCTTATAAATCAAGAAGTAGAAGATCTGTTCAATTCAAGAGCAGGTAAATCTGTTCTAGCTAATTCTGCCTATACTATGCTATTAAAACAGAAACCTTCAGTAATAAAGAACATTTGCGAAGCTTTTCATTTAAGCCCTTCTGAGAGGGAGCATCTTTTGACTGCAAATATTGGTGAGGGGCTTCTTATTATGGAAGATGAGCATAGCAAGATAAAGGTAGTTGCTTCTCCAGAAGAAAATGAGATAATTACAACTAATGCTGATGAGATACTTGATAAAAAAGTGGTTGAAAAAAGAAACAATGGAGGAGCAAGTATAAATGTTGATTTGGATAAAAGATTCTACAAAGAAAAAGAATTGAATAAGGATGAAGTTAAATATCTAATCAATGAAGGCTACAAACTATTTTCTCAAAAGAGCATTGTGTCTGGCAAGCAAGAAGATTATATATTAAAGCCAAGACATAATGAAAGCTTGAATCATATGTTTGTAATTTATGATATTGTAGATTATCTTAAACTAAGAGGAATAAATGCAGAGATGTATACAACCAGAATGCCTGATATTGTCTTCAGCCACAATGGTAAGAGATATGCTATTGAGATTGAGACAGGAATTAATCTAAAAAAGGACAGAAAGATGATTGCTGAAAAGGTAAGAAACCTGAATAGCAAGTATGATGACTGGTTTTTTGTAGTCACTAATCGGAATTTGGTAAAAAGTTACAAAACATTTGGAGAAACTTTAGATTCTCGGTTTATTTTAAGAAAGCTGAAAAATCTTCTGAAATAGCTTGGAATTCAGCAGGCACATTTAGGGGTAATAAATTATTTCCGACGCTATTCTGGCAAGAATAGCTAAACAGTCACTCACCATATTCTTCTTTGCCTGCCTAGTGACTCTTTGCGTGTTTAAGGCTATTGCTTTTCTTTATTTTCTCCTTCATCTTCATATGTGCTCTCACACAAGCAATCTCATCATACGTTATTCTTTGATCATATATTCTTTCCTTGATCTGCTTAAGAGGCTCTTCGGGATCTTTTATTCTTTGCAATAAATAAACAATTTTCTTTTTAGGCATGATATTCCAAACAGCTAATTGTCCATGCTCTATAAGATTTATAACGTGCTCCCAGACAGTTCCCTGCTTTAGGCATCTTTCTTTTTCTATCTCTTCTATGCTTAATCCTTTCCTGAGAAGAAACAATGTTTTCTGAACACTAAACTCCACCTTGCTTGAATAATACTTTCTGAAAAAATTAGTTATCTTTTTAGATAGGATGATTTGACTTTTATTCTTAATTGGAAAATCTTTGTTGAATCTTTGGAGTAGCTTTCTCCTGTATTTGTAAGTATTGCCCTGTCTTGCATATGCCATCCAACCTTCTAATTTTTCCACAACCTGCTCTCTGTTTATTTGTCTTTCTTTATATAATGTCTTAAATTCCCGAAATTTTCCCTGAAATTTTCTTAGATTTGCCTTTCTTATTATCCTGCTATGTGTAAAAATCCTAAATCCGAGAAAGGGAATACCCTGATCAAGCATCAACACTTTTGACTTGTCGGAATGTAAACTGAGATGCAGTATCTCTGTTAAGAATCTATCAATTTTCTCTTTGTATAATTCAAGCTCTTGTTTTGAATGAGAAAGAATAACAAAGTCATCCACATAGCGAATGTAATATTTTGCCTTTAAGATGTGCTTAACATATTGGTCAAGTTCATTAAGATATACATTGGCAAAAAATTGAGAAGTGTAGTTGCCAAGAGGCATGCCTTGGAGGCGTTCGCCCCCCCCCCCCGATGGATTCTCAGATATATTTGATAGAATCTGTTTTACAAGCCAGATTACTTTTTCATCTTTTATTTTTCTTCTAAGGATTGATATTAGCACACTATGATTTACTTCTTCAAAATAATGTCTTATGTCTGCCTTCAACACATAGCAAGGACAAGTTCCATTTTTTGAGGCTTTGCGCTTAAAATGATCAAACCTTTCAAGTGCCTTTAATGTTCCTTTCCCTATCTGATTTGCATGAGAATCATAAATAAAACCCTTGCTGAAATCCGAACCTATGATATTGATTAGAGCGTGATGGATAACCCTATCCCTAAATCGTGATTTTGATATTTTCCTAGTTTTTGGATCCCTTATGATAAATGTTCTCAGAGGCTTTGGCTTGTAAGTCTGAGTTATAAGCTCTATTTGTAATTGATTAAGATTCTTTTCCAACTCTTTCTCAAATGTCAGAATATAATGCTTCTTTGTCTTTCCCTGTCTTGCTTTTTGATAAGCGCTGAAAAGATTTTCATAAGAGCATAATTTTGTGTATAGCATTATAAAATCCTAACGGCAGACTATTCTATTCGACCGAGCAACCATTGTCATTATCAAGCCTGTTCCTGTCATTAGCATTAGACCTGTTGTTGTCATCAAGCCTGTTAACGTACCACGCCCCCAGAGTAGCCCTTTCACTTTATCAAACTCACTGCCATTTCATTGCTGTCATGGCTGTATTTTATAGCAATTTCTCGCCTTAGTGAAAGGACGTGTAGCCCAGTCTGCCCTATGCATCCTTGTTGCATAGTTAGCTAGGACATAATGCTTTCCAGAATAGACTATAAAAACATTCATCTGATAAAATGTATATTTCCAAGAAGTAAATAGGAACTTACAGTTTGCTTCTCAATTGCTGAAATGGTCTAAGCAAAGCAGGATTAAGAACGCCTTCTAGTCCTCTTACAGCATTATCAAAAGTAGCTAAATCTGCAGGGCTATATGCCTTCACTTGCTGAACATTTGTGTCGAGTGCGTTTGGCGCCTCTGGCGCTACACCGACCGAGCAACCATTGTCATTATCAAGCCCGCACCTGCCACCAGCATTAGACCTGCTGCAGTCATCAAGCCTGCTAACGAACCACGCCCTTAAAGTTGGAACTGTTTCTCCATCTGAAGGGAACATTCCCATTGCTTGATCATACTTTGAGAAAACAACCTTGCCTATATACTCTTTTGCTCCTTCAAAATCTTCTGCAAGTTCTTTAGGAACTTCATCAGGATGTCTTAGTAACATTCTCCAGCCTTTATGATTCAAAACTTGTTCTTGTGTCATTCTAGCCCCTATAATTCCTAGTTTTCTTTTTACAGCAATTACTCCACTTCCTGAGATAGCTTCATATGCTCCATTTACATCTTTGCCTTGCGCATCCTTCGCTTTAGTAAGATTTAATGCCCCATTTACATAGTCTGAATGAGGATTAATAAGTCCTAGAGCAAATCTTCCTGTTTCAGTAAGTCCTTGCCTGTTTGCAGTTAGAATAAATCTGATTTCCTGATTGTCTCCTTTTCCTTTGTTTTATTTTGCCATTAAAGTCTGCGTATTTTTCCCTTAATTGTACTGAATTGAATTCTGAACTCATATTTTTTCTATGAATAATACGTATTTAAACCTTTCTATTTTGTTACTCCTTAGAAATTAATAGATAGAAATTTTTATTGCTCAAAGTGTTCCACGTGAAGTGTGTGGTTTGTCAGACACTTTGACATCAAATAAGATTTATGACGCACATGGTGTGTTACGCTCTTTCTACAGAAAGACCATTTGATGCATCGATTATTATAATCTTATTTGGCACCATGCGTTTTATTCCGGAATCTAATGTAGCAATATATATTCCTCTTTTTCCTTTGCTTATAAGGCCTTCATCAACTGTTCTTCCTCCAACTTTAGCTTTCTTAAAATCTGGAGAGGAGAATTTCTCAAGAGCAAGAGAGATAAACACTTTATCAGTTCTACTGGATTTTAGCTTTAAGTCCTTAAGTTCCTGCATTACTTCTCTAGGTATTACTGGTGTAAAACCCAAATCGCCAAGAGATTCTGCGATATCTATTTTCCTTCTTAAGCAAGCCAGGATAAAATTAGTATCTAAAAGAACTTCCATAAATAAGAAAGGATATTATACTATATTAAACTTGTGTTTTTTCCAGAATTTTCGCTGCTTTTTTATAGGTGTGATTGTTTGAATATTCATGCTGAGCCTGCACAAATTCAAGTATCCAAAGATTACTATTTTAATTATAATAATTTTTGCCGCATACATAATTTTCAGCAATGCAAACATAGGAAACTTTTTTATTGGTCTTGAAAAAAACAATAAATTACTTGCAACGTTTGTCTTCGGCTTATTTTTTTCTTTTGGCTTTACCACCCCAATAGCTGTGGGATTTTTTATTGTATCGCAACCAGAAAATATAATTCTTTCAGCAGTAATAGGAGGAATAGGGGCTTTAATAGGAGATATTTTAATTTTTAGTTTTTTTAGACTTTCCTTAAAGGATGAATTCTTAAGACTAAGCAGAAACTCTATTCTTGTAAAAGGAGAGGCAATTATTAAGAAAAGTTTAAGCAAATATATAAAAATTTATTTGTTATATGCATTGATAGGATTGGTCATTTCTTCTCCTCTTCCCGACGAGATAGGTATATTAATGCTTGCAGGTTTAACGCGGGTTAAGCTGGACAAATTGATAATTCTAAGCTTTTTGCTAAATACTATTGGAATATTTATTCTCTTAAATTTATAAATACTGGATAGCTTTATATAGGAGCAGAAACTTTTAAAATAATGGGAGAGGGAGAGCACATAGCCGATGTTCTTGAAGCTACACAGCAGGCATTAAAAGATGAAGATGCAGTAAAGCTCCGTGAATTATCTAATCAAACCGTCCACAGTGCTTCTTTGATACAGGACAGCGGCAGCATAACTCTCGCTGTACTGGTTTATACATTAAGCAAATTGATAGAGCGCAATGACCACAAAAGAGCAAAGAACTGGGGCAATTTTGTAAAAAAGTTCAATTCGTGGATGGCTTTGGCAGAATCTTCAATAAGAACTTCTGAAACGCACGAATACGAAAGTTATCTAGAACAGGCAAGAAAGTCTCTGGCATCTCTCTCTGTAAATCTCAAGCCATATATCCAGGATGTAATTCTTAAAGCTTCAATCAATAAAGCCTCCAGAGTATACGAGCATGGCATATCGCTTGGCAAAACAGCCCAGCTCTTAGGCGTAACACAATGGGAACTATCAGAATATACAGGACAGAAAGGAGCAGAAGAATCCGGTTACCACACCCTAAATGTAAAGGAAAGGGCTAAAATGGCTCTTGACTTCTTCTCTTCTGAAAAAGGAAAATTAATATGAAAGTTACTGCAATAGAGAAAATGAAGTATATATTAAAGGATTCTTTAGATTTTATAGCACTATCTAAAACAAAAGAGCTTGAATATTTTAATATAAGAAAAGAAGATAAAGAAAGAATCAACTTGGGAAATCCATTGATATTCTGCTTTAATAAAAAACTAAGGGGTATAAATAATGAAAATTCTAATATTTGACTCCGGCACACTGATTAATTTATCAATGAATGGAATGTTAGACTTGCTTGAGAGATTAAAATCAATATGGAATGGAAAGCTTATAATAACTTCTCAAGTAAAATATGAGATAATAGACCGTCCTCTTGAGGTCGAGAGATTTGAGCTTGGAGCTTTAAGAGTTCAATCTCTTTTATTTCACAATGTATTGGAAATGCCTTCGTCTCTCGGAGTAAACGACAATGAAATATCAGAACTGACAAAATTATTTATGGAGCAGGCAAACCATTCTTTGCAGGTAAACGACCACTGGATTCCTGTGGTAAGCGAAGCTGAAATGTCCTGCCTTGCTCTTAGCTCAATATTAAGTAAAAAAAGATATGAAACTTTAATTGCTGTAGATGAGAGAACAACCAGGATATTGTGCGAGAAGCCTCGTGAACTGGAGAAATTGATATCAGCCAGAACGCACCAGAATGTCAAATTGGCATCGACAGACCTCTCTTTATTTGCTAGTTTTAGGTTTATCCGCTCTTCCGAGCTAGTTTATGTAGCTTTCAAGAAGGGAATACTAGGTCTTGAAGGTAAAAAAGCTCTTGAGGCTGCGCTTTACGCAACAAAATTCAAGGGCGCAGCAATATCATTTGAGGAAATTGAGCAGTTAAAGAAATTATAATCCTTAAGGTTATAAATAGCAGAAATATGCTGTTTTTGAGGTTACGTTAAGCCACCTCGAATCTGACCGCCTGTCTTATTTGTCGAGGTAACCTTATTTCTGGATAAGACCCTGAATCGTAAAGTAAAAACTTATTTAAACCATAAAACCCTTATAGTTATATACATCTATACCGATGAAAGGAGGTAAATATGGTCAGAGCTGATAAAGGTAATCTTATTGGAAGCTGGGCTTTCCTGATTGGTGTAATCCTAGCAGTAATCCTTGGGCTGTTTAGCGGAGCTACTGGTGACGGAATTGGTAACACAATGATTATTATTCTAGTCATTCTTGGACTTATTGTAGGATTCTTTAATGTAGCCGATGAAGAAGTTTCACCATTTCTCCTATCTGGAGCGGTGCTTATTATAGCGGCCAGTCTTGGTGGTCAATTGATGACTGACATAAAGTTTGTCAATGGCATACTTGAAGCCTTACTAGCTATATTCGTACCGGCGACAATAATCGTTGCCATAAAGAATGTCTTCTCTATAGCAAGAAGATAAAACGCTTTATAAGCGTGTTTTTAATTTAAATTTTAAATGGACCTGGAGGGAATCGAACCCCCGAATACTGGGCTGGAGCCAGTCAGTTTACCACTAGCCTACAGATCCATAATCTTAGGAATCTCTTTTATTCAGATTCCACTTATACAATAATCTTATTTCCACATATTAAAAAACTATCTTTTTATGAAATATAAAGCAAATGATGCCCATTCAGCAAAATTATCAGTCTTATATTATTTACCAAGAGGACATTATTTAGGGATAAGACATGTTTTCGCATCGGCGAAAACATTTATAAATAAAACTCCCGTCAAATAACCATGGTGAAAAAGAGGGAGGAGAGTGTAGTTTCTAAAGAAGAGCATAAATCTTCACATAAATCAGAAATAGAAAAAAAGCTCCTTGAAAATTTAATTGAACTCCAGAAAGTCCATACTGATTTAGCCGAGAAGTTTGATAAATTATCAGAGCAGATTGCAAGTCTGCTTTCTCTTTTTGAAATGGCTGCCCGCAGTTTCTCCGAGCATCCTGCAAATCAGGTAGCTGAGAAAGACAAAGAGTTTCTGGAAAAGGTGGATAAACTCCTTGAACAGAATAAAGTCATAGCAAAAGGTCTTACAATAGTAGAAGAACGCATTAGGGAGAGGATGTATGGTTCTTCAAGACCGCCTCAACCGGAAGAAGATAAAAAACCCGAGGAGATATATACTCCTTCAACTAATATAAAACCCCTGCCGAGATTCTAAAATGGGCGAACAGATGAGTGTCAGAACGTTGTTTCTTCAGCAGTTTATTGCAGCAGTTATAGCAAGAGTTCACCCAAGAGAAGAATTAAAGGTTCTTAAAATAAACTATAGTCATGTCAGGCCCATGATAGCAAAAGAAGATTTTATTTCAAATGAGTTTCGTCCTTCAGGAGAATCCTTTCAGAAAGTTGCTCTTCCTCTAGAACCCAAAGTAATTCCATTTAATATGCGCTCTCCAGCTCTTCAGATAAGCCGTCCTTTGCCGCCGAGACCTCAAAGAATGCAACAATCATTTCTGGACAATCCAAAAACTCCTCTTGAGAGAATTCAGAGGATTCTTGCAGACTCATCAATACGGCTTTTAGAGTGTCCTGGTCCGAACAAACCTCTTTTAGTCACTCAATATGGAGGAGTTAGCTCACTCCCATTGATGCTTACAAAAGAGGAAATTGACGGTTTAGTAAAATCTCTATCAGAGAGAACCAGAATACCTTTAAGCACAGGAATATTCACCGCCGCATTTGACCAGTATATTATCAATGCTATTCTGTCTGAATTTCTGGGAACGCGGTTCGTAATACAGAGAAAGCCCACCCAGGCGGCATCTTTTCCCATCAGGTAATATTTTTATACTCTAATTGCTCTTTATCACCATGACTCTTACTCAACTTATCCTTGAAAAGCGCGTCACCTTGCTTATTGCATTATCTACTCTTCTGGCAATAATGGTTGTTCTTCTTGTAATTGAGAGAAGAATATCGCAAAAGCGAAAGACTCAGCAATTGATTTTGCCTGAACCGGATGCCCTTAAAGAGCTTGATTGGCTTACAAGGCAACACCAGCCAGTTGAAACGACAATGGCTGAAATAGATAGAATTGCAAAAACTTTCTTTTCGCACACTTACGGCTTTAAGGAAGGTTTAGATTATTCTGAAATGCAGAGATTCTTCATAGGCAAAAATAAGCTGCGAGCAGCACAGTTTTCCCACAAGATGATGGAACACCTTTACGGCGGAGAACCTATTGATGGATATAGTCTAGCAGTATTAATATCTCTCTTAAAAAAAATTATAAGTGAAGATAAGCCTAATCAGCAGCAGACAACTTCATTATTCTTTAAAATTTTTGGAAAGTTTATAGGCATGAGGAGTTCTCCAAAGGAAATTGTTCAAGAAGAGCCTTCTAAGGAAGATATGGGTGCGCTTATTCTTGAGAATGTAAGAAACTTAAAGCCTCTAATAATTAAGCAGGAGCCAGTCCAGATGCCAAGAAATCTCTCCCCAAAGAGTTCTCCAAGAGAATCACATCCTATAATAAATGCCATAGACAGCTTGGATAGAATAGCTATCAAAGTAAGAGAAAGAAAAAATACTCTTTGGTAGAATAAATAATATAGACTCTTTATCGTGCTCTTTTCCATTTACCTTTTTAGAGTGCTTAAACGATTTAATATGCCTTATGAGTTTGTATAACTATTAATATTATTTCATATATAGAAAATCACTTTAATAATCGTACTCTCTTCCGTGATTTCCTATCTAGCAGATAACAAAAAATTCCGGAAATTAAAGTTATTTGCTATATTTCAGCATATCTCTCTCCTTGAGTTCTATATTCCGGCTTTACTGTAATTACACTTCCATCACTTTCACCATCATTCAAAGACTTTCCAGAAGAATCACTGTAAAAATGGCCTACTACTTCAAAACCAGGCCATGGATTATTAGAAAATAATCTATGTGAGAAAGATACTTTCCTTACTATACTAATATTCGACTAAACCTCTCGTTTGTTCTGATTTTTCATCTTCTAACTTTGGCAAATCTAATACTTTCATATTTCTTAAAATATTGTCTTATATATTTATGTTTTTAATCGCTGATAAATTAATACAATAAATCCTTTTCTATAATTTCAGTCTTTATACTGTGGAATTTTATTGATTGCTCTCCGGAATCTAGATTCTCAAGGCGAACGCCTATGCCTCCATTTTTAGGTATATCATTAAGATAAGCCTGTACTGTGAGATTATTATTTATATAACAGCTTACATGATTTCCCACAACTCTTATGCCTAGTTCCGGCTTTCCTATAAGATAGTTCTGCACTGCTGGAAAATGACGTATATTTGTCTCGTTAATCTCCTCTTTCTTCTGGTTGTTCACTTTTATTATTGATATAGAATTGCTCTGATACTTGCACCCTATATAATTATAAGAATCATGAAAACGCGCCGCTAAAATAATTTTCTGCACATCATGCTCATCTATCACGACATTAGCTTGATAATCTTTCCAGAGATAAGAGCCGTCTAAATAAACCATTGCACCTCCACCCCCCGGATTGTTAGATATTATAATTGAATTACGAAAAATTCTGTTGATTGTATCATTTTTAGTACAGAATTTTCCGTCCAGCGAATTCTGGGGCGGAATGACACAATCAACAGAATTCTCTATATATGTAAAATTCACTCTGCCCCATACGCTAACCCACTGTTTTGGATTGTCAAACTTTTCATTATAGGGGAGAGAAAGAGATTGTGCTGCTCGCATCTCTTGCAGTAATGTATCTGCCGAGCGGATGTAGTCAGCAGATATTCTCATGACCAGATAAAAATCATTTCCTGGTTCGTCTGCATAGTTTGCTCTAAAATCCTTATTAATTGCCGGCTTAAACTGATAAAAAACCATTTTGTAATAATCTTCTGTGGCGTTTAGAATCACACTCTCTGAACCCTTATAGTTCGTCTCTCTCTGCCCAAACTCCCCAAATGGCAGAGCGAAACCCGTAATTTCTTTTCCAAGAGATTTTTCTAACTGGTATTTTGAAACGGCTAAATCATTTCTCACCCTGTAATCAAATTCCTCATCGCTCTCAAGTCTTTGCTTTTCGTCAAGCCACATCTTATTGCTAAAGAAAGGGCTGGCTTTTCCTTCTGAATTTGTCTTTATTCTGCTATGTCCTTCATAGCTATGGGACTCTATCTCCCACCTTCCGCTTGACTGCATCTCAATGAGCTCATTTGCATTCAAATAATATCTTCTATCCTGTTCTATGGATTGGCTGGTAATTACAAACATAACGGCGCTATAGTTGAGAGCTTTCAATACAGGATCTGAATTATAATAAGTGTCTCTAATACCATCGTCAAAAGTCAGAAGAAAAGATTTATCAGGAATATCTCTCTCGCCCTTAAGAAATTCATAAAAATCTTTAATTTTTACAGTTTCATATCCTTCTTTCTTAAGATTAAACATATGTGCCTTAAAATCTTCTATGGATATACTATACTCATCAGTATCATTATTTGCAATAGTGCCATGATAGTTTAAAACAACTATGCTGGAAGCATTTCCTTTATTTATGTAATTGCCTGCACCTATCAATGCCGCCTCAGATTCTATTTGAGTATAATTGACATAAGAATAATAGGAAGAATAGTCTGCTCTTTTATCATTAACTTTTGAGAGAGGATTGTAATTTCCCAGAGGAGTTAAGGTTTTGTTTAAAGGTTTGTAAAAATAGTTATTTACATCTACATAAGAATCGAGAGAGGTCTTATTTAATAGTATAGAAAAAGGAAGAGCATATTGTATTAAAATAAGGCAAAGAGTAAATAATATTATTGTTATTCCAACTATCTCAAGAATAGCAGACCTTCTGATATTTTTCCCCTCATCCACGATGCCATACTCCTTTTTTTATCGTTAATAGAGAGTAGAAAATCAGCCATGATAGAACTAGAGTTGATATTAAGCTCATAAGTGGGCGGTAAACCCACACAGAAGATTTCGGATTTTCCAATTTGAAAGCAATTCCATAAAGCGAGCCTACAAAGATTATGCCGCTAAGATAATACACTCCAGATAGAGCATCTCCCTGAAAAGGAAGGTAAACTAAATGTCTAAGAGCGATTAGCGGACCAATTATTGTAAATAATGCCCCTAAATAGTATTTTAATGCCGGAGCGACTGGTTTCTTCCAGTAAAACTTGCCTGTAAAAAATAAATTTCTTATGAAGCTTTTTTTCCATCGCACGTGCTGTCTGACAAGTTTCTTCATAGTATCTGGCACAACAGTCCAAACACGGGCAGATTTGCAATAAAGAACTTTCCACTCTCTTTCAGAATAATTCACATTTTTTACGAATGGAGAGTCGGCATATTTCTTCTTTAAATTCTTCCCTATATACAAAGAGCCAAGCACATATCCGGTTAGTTGCCTATCTGTGGCAAACTTGAATTCTTTACCTAAAAAAGTATCATTTTCCCAAGCTGGAATATAATTATAAATTGCCTCACGCCTAAAAGCAGCCAATGGTCCGGAAACGCAAGTAACACTCCCATATGCACTTTCAAAGGCTTTCTCAACAGAATATTGAGTTTCATACCATGAGTCCTGTATCTTAGTCAGAAGATTGTCTTTAGCATTTAAAGCCCTTCCATGTCCAGAAACTGCTCCAACACTTTTATCATAAGAAAATATCTCAACTACTCTTTCTATCGCATCCGGAGCCATAACACAGTCACTATCGGTAAAAACGAAAATTTCTCCATCAGCCATTAGAACTCCCCGTGCTATAGCTTTCTTCTTCCCTATATTCTTCTTCAGATTTATTATCTTGACATTTTTATGAGAAGAAAAGACGCTTAATAATTCTCTTGTGCCATCGGTACTTGAATCATTTACAATTATTATTTCCTTATTTTTATAAGTATTATCTATAAGTGATTGAATGCATGCAGATATTACCTTCTCCTCATTATATACGGCAAGAACACATGAAACCTTCGGCTTCTCCAATTTCCCCCTTAATCCTTTTCTATCAATAATTTCGCTTATGTCCTTATATCTGACATAAGTAAGAAAAAATGTGAAGAAAATCACACTTGTTACAGTAATGCTGTAAAAAAACAGGAATACATTTGAGTAATCATAAGAATAAAACTTAATGCCTATAATAAAAAGAAGAGCAATAAGAATTCCTGTCACGACACCGTGTTTCGTAACAGTATTGCCCATGCTAAGACCCCCGGCCAATCCCTAAATATTGTACATTCTGAGAGAGAATCATCTCCTTGTTAAGACAATTTCTTCCGTCTACAACAACCTTTACATTCTTCCAGTTATCTATTGAAATAAACTGACTATGCCCTGTAGCTACTATTACTCCTTCGCATGTGGAAAGTATTGTGTCCATTGTAGAAGTAGAATGTCCGTTGCAATAAGGGTCATAAGAAAGAACTTTAGCTCCATTCCTTACAAGCTCTTTCTGTATTTCCAGTGCGGGACTTTCCCTCATGTCTCCTACTTGTGCCTTGTAAGATAGCCCAAGCAATCCTACGAATGTTCCGCGTATCTGTATTCCTTTTAAGGCAAGCGCGCTTATTAACTTACGAACTGTATATGCTGGCATAGTATTATTTACTTCTCTGGCAACTCTGATAAGACGATTATCAAATCCAATTTCCATGGCTTTCTCAATTAAATAGTACGGGTCAACTGGAATGCAGTGCCCTCCAACCCCACATCCTGGATAATGAGGCATGAAAGCGAAGGGCTTATTCTCTGCTCCCCTTAATACCTCCACTATATCAATTCCCATTTTATCAAATAACTGGGCTAATTCATTGACATATGCAATATTAATGTCTCTAAAGGTATTTTCAACAATTTTTGTGGCTTCTGCAGCTTTAAGAGAGGATACTTCATTCACCTCTGCATGTATAAACGAGCGATAAAAATCTGCGGCTCTTTTTGTTCCCTCTTTCGTGACTGCCCCTACGTTTCTTGGTATATTGTAAACATTCCATCTCTCATCTCCAGGATTTATTCTTTCAGGACAGTGTACAAGGTTGAAGTCTTTGCCGCCCTTAAGCCCATTTTTCTCAAGAATAGGAAGTACGACTTCCTCACAGACTCCTGGATTGACGGTAGATTCCAATATTATCATCTGTCCAGCCCTAATATGCTTTCCGATGCTTTGTGATGCCATCTTCACCGGTAGAAGATCTGGTTTTTTGTAATGATCTACCGGGGTAGGAACACATATAACTATAATCTCGCTGTCTGCAAGAATCCCCTCATCATTTGTCGCGTGCAGAGATATTTCCTTAAGATCTTCTGCTGCTTGTTTATCTTCTATAGGGGAGATTTTCTTGTTGATAAGATCAACTCTTTTCATATCTATATCAAATCCGTAAACTTCATACTTCTGGCTTTTTGCAATAGCACAAGCCAGAGGAAAGCCAACATAGCCCATGCCAATAACAACGACTTTAGGATGATAATTTTTAATCATTTGAAAATCTGACTTAAAACTCGGGTCATTATATATACTATCAAGTAGATTATAAAAAGAAGAAGAGTATTCCGGCAGACAACGAATAAAGAATATGTTAGATTTTTTATTTCATTTTGGTTTACGGAGAATTCTGATAATTTTATCATTCTGCGGTAGAATTAGCTGGACAGAAAATTTTGTTGATTGCATAATGTTCAGTACAGAATTTTCTGTAAATTCAAGTCTCTGCCATGTTCCAAAACGAGATTAGAGATTTCCGTCTAGAAAAATAGCATAATACTCAATCAGCTTGCTGTAGAATAGCTAAGTTTTAGGAAATCTCTTTATCTCGTGAAAGTCTAAAGCTTTGGAGTAAATTCTTATTTCAGATATAGTTCCCTTAAAGTAATTTAAATTATCTAAAGTTCCTATTTGAAGAGGAGCCTCTCCATTGCTGGATATTATGCCGTAATCATCTATTGAATCGCTGTCCTTGAAATCACCATTTTTCCACATTTGAACATGTGTACCATTAAAAACTCCAATAATAAGCAACTGCTCATCACTCTGGCTTGTCTCCTGCACATAACTTCCGGCTCCAAGACCTCCGCTTAAATTAAATAAATAAAAACTTATCCTATATGGTTTATCTTCTGAGTTTGTAGAATTATAGTATCTCAAGACATACTCGTAATTTCCTGGATAACCCTTGCCCAATATTGTTCTATAGTTTTTATTATCAATTGTACTAAAGTCTGAAGAAAGAGTCATCCATATTGCTATAGAAAAGTGCCCATTAGTACTGGGACTTAAACTATCTGAATCTGGTACAATTATGTAATTATCTTCACCGTTAAATATAAGTCCTCCATTCTCATTCATTTTTATTCCTCCATGAATAAAACCATGATTTTTGCTCCCACTCCTGTCTAAAATAATGCCTCTATTCAAGTCAATAAAGTCTTCCTTGAAGACATAATGCATTACAAGATATTCTTCTGCATCTAAATTATTATCTTTCTCCGGAGATAAATAAAATGAAGCTAAAAATAATATACTTATATTTAAGACAAAAAGTGCACCCATCCACATATGGATACTTTTATTGCCTGGTATATACTTATATACCGAACTCCAGGAAAATTTAGATATATCATACTCCATAGAATAAATAAAGGATTAGTAAAAATATAAATTTATTCTATCTTCCCCAAACAACACCATTAATTAATGTTGCTGTTATTCCTTGTAAGCTATCGCTGCTGCTCGTTCCCTGCCCTTCATCAAACTTCCAGTCAGAACTGATAACCATGTCCTTTGCGAATATCTCTGAAAATTCCTCCAAATCAGTATTGTTTGTTATAGAAATTCTTCTTAATCCCTGATAAGCAGTCCCGTTTGTAGATTGGAATACATATTGCGGACTGTTTACTGATTCAGCGCGAGTCCAGCACATTCTGTAATACCTGCCACATAAGGAAGCATATCTTGAGTCTGCACTATGAAACGGAAAAATAAAAGAAAAAACGCTAATATTAAAAGTTTCCCGAAGAACTGTTTTTGACTCTCTAAGTTGATCAGTAAATCTCTCTTCATTAAATTGAAGCATATCAACATGAGTTAATCCATGAGACTGTAAATCCCATCCCTCTCTTCTAAGCTCGTGCAACATATCCTCATGCATGTAGCTATCTCCCCCTTTGCTTCTGTTCATATAAGCAATAATTATGTTTTCTGTTCCTTTAAACCCATATTTCTTCATGACTGGAAGAGCTTCTTCATAGACTGACCTCCAACCATCATCAAATGTTATAATCACCGGTCTCATCGGTATTTCTTTTCTCCCTCTTCTCCATTGATCATAATCATTTAGAGTGATTGTGCTGAAGCCATTTTTATGGAGGAAATCCATTTGTTGAGAAAAAGATGTCGGAGTAACTCTATCCAAAGCGGTTGCATTATGTCTTATTTGATGATACATAAGAACAGGAATAGAAATACCTAAACTGCTCCCATGAAAACTCTCATTGTAAATCCTCTGTATTTGATAAGTAGTTAGAGCATCGTTATATATTCTAAGTTCATCAAGAGAGCCATTGAAATTGCTGTCTGTTCCTCCTCCAAAACGCAGTTCATTGGAAGAGTCGTATATCACTGATACTGTAGTTCTGTCACTATCGCAATAAACTCCGTTTCTATAATATCTTATAAGAGAGCCATTGTATGTTAAAGTTATCATTGTCCACTCATCATTATTACGAATGCCGCATTTTCTGGCAGAATTTGAAGTATAAGATATGGCCTGGTTTCCATCTCCGGAAACAACTATCGATATGCTGTCATTAAGAGAGACTCTTATTAAATAAGAGCGCCTGCCTGATAATGGCTCATATTTGCTCAATAAAGCTGATTTATCAGAATAAGATGATTGCTTTACCCATAAATTCCAAGTAATACCTGACTTTGGCTCAATATTTTGACTATCTGGTATCATGACGTAATCATCATTGTTCTCTAATGAGATGTAATTAAGAATTGAAGTTGTCACTTCACCCATATTTGAATAAGAAGAGCTAAGACTCCCCTTAAATGCTCTCACCCTGTAATAATACTTAACTCCAGACTCAAGTTTTTCATCCGTATAGTAAGGTTCATTTCTGGATGTTATGGCAATCTTAACAAAATCATTGCTGTTTCCTTTGGAACGCTCAACTGCAAAATACTCCTCGTTAACTGAAGTATCTCTCCACGATACAACTACCTTGTAAGGAGAAAAAGCAACGGCTTTTAAATTTGTAGGAGTACTTGGGGCGCTTTCAACAAGAGCTGAATTAAATAGAGATTTTTGAGAAATGTATGCTTTTTTAACTTCCTCATCATTTAGAGTCCTGTTATAAACTATTACCTCATCTATAGCTCCTTTAAAATACCTATTGTATCCTGATACAGAGTAGCCCCCAATAAATCCTTTTTCCTTGGGTGCTTCAGGATCTGAATAGAATTCATCTTCGGGCCCTATAAAAGTTCCATCTATGTAAAAGCTCGGCACTCCATTCTTGTCTATAGTTAAAAGCAAATGATGCCATCCAGTGCCTATCCCTGTATTGCTTGGCAGCCAATCTTTCCATTCATATAATCCAACAAGATTATTTCCTTTGCTGTCTACAGTAGAATTTCCTACACCCAAACCATATCCAGTTAAAGTTCCTATTTTTAATACAGCTCCTCGCTCATCTTCAGAACTTATGTTTACCCATGCAGACAAAGTGACATCTCTTGCCTTGTTCAATACCAGAGGTATTTCCAAAAAGTCATCACTCCCATCAAATTTAGCCGCATGATTAAAACGAGTAACCTCAATTAATTCCGGATTTCCCTCTGGATGAGCATGAAAATCGTATCCTGACGAGTCTCTGAAATTATTCTCAAATGAGTATCTTGCTACAATACCTGACGGTAAATCAGGATTATTTGGAGAACTATTTGGCCTTTCTTCAGTGCGTTTTCCTAAATTTTCCTGACTGCTTGCATTTTTGAGAATGATTGAATTTATTGCAGAAATATTTTTAATATCTCCTCTTTTGGGTACTCTTCCATCTGATGCTATACTCTTTTCACGAGACTTGGTTTCAGGATTTAAATGAATTAAAGAAGAAGTATTCATATTTTCTTTGGGAACCAATTTTATAACATTTTTCTGATTAATATCTTGCGTACTATAAATGCTCTGGCTGAATATAATGCAGAAGACGAGGCTTATGAAGACAAAATAAGATAATCGCATGAATAATGGGTAATGCAGTTAAATTGCATATATCTTTATTTGAAAGAAAGTGCAATATAATTAGCCGCGTAGTCTCCCGGCATACAACGTATAAAAGTTAGATATATGCTTATTGCAATAATCTTCTTGAATCTTCTTGATATATAATTCCTTTCTCTATAAAATGTATCAACGCCTAAAACTCTTTTAGCCGTATCTTCTACTTCATAAGAAGAAAAAGCCTGTTAGATAAAATTCATTGCCCTATTTCGATTGTAAGAAAGAGTGTCAGGATGAAGTTTTTTTCTTTGTTTGAGCCATCGTCTCTCCTGATAATCTCTAAATAACTGTTTATATCCTCTTGGAGTAGCTTCATTTGTAATAGGTGGAAATAATCTATTGAATTCAAAGGCAGGTTTTCTACTATAAGAAAAACCAAAATCCTTATATGGAATTTCTGCTGCATTTGCCGCCAGTACAAGATACATATCACTTATACCAAAAATAGAAATCTCGAACAATTTTCTTAGAGGAGTTATGCATAACACTACATTGCCTTGACTAGACTCATACTCACTAGATATGTGGCACCAGTTATATCTTTCTCTCTCGTCCCACACCCTATATAAAGAGACAATATCCATTGAGGAACAAGCCCTTTATCTTTATCTAAAAAGCAAATAAATCCCTAAAGAAAGAGCAACAAGAAGCACATACAATGCAACCCATCGCAGATTCTTCTTATCGCTTAATATAAGCTTAAACATTATATGTATTGTAGCTATTCCTATAATGAAAGAAACAAGTGAAGCCAAAAAGAACTCTGGAGGAATAGTCTTATTGCCTAATAGAAGAACATTCGCCCCAAATACCACTGGAATTGAAAGCAAAAACGAGAAAGTGACTGCCTGTTTTTCGTTTAATCCAAGAAGCAATCCGTTGCTTATCGTAGTGCCGCTTCTTGATATCCCTCTGAATAAAGATAGAATTTGCACACATCCTATAATCAAAGCACCCCATGGAGTTAATTTTCTTCCCTTCTTTACAATATCCAAGCTACCAATAAGTAAAACAATCCCCGTTATAGCCAATCCTACGTTTAAAAGCCCAAGGTTTTCAACATTTTGCTCAAGAAAACCACGCAGCAAAAATCCTGCTATTCCTGCAGGTATTGTGGCAATAATCAAAAGCAGTCCCATCCTCCCGTTCTCACTCTTAAAGTCTAATCTAAATAAATCTCTTATAATATCGGTAATCTCCCTGCCAAAATAAACAAAAACAGCCATAAGAGTTCCAAAATGCAAAGCTAAAATAAAAGGCAAAGTTAGCTCATATCCTATAAGTTTGGAAACAAGAACTAAATGCCCTGAACTGGAAATTGGCACCCATTCAGCAATGCCCTGTACAACCGCCAAAATCAACATTGATAAAAACTCGTTCATAAAAAGACACATACTTTAGCCTTAATAAAATTAAGTATGTATAGTGAAAGACATAGCAAATTGAACAGTTATACCGGACTATAATTAAGTCATAGTTTAGAAAAGAAGAGAGTGATTAGTCTTGTAAACACTTTATTATAGTAACTAATAGAAAAGTTTATATATCTTGAATTATTTTTTCTTTTATGAATATAGCTAAAAAAATAAAACCGGCTCTGTTTAGTAGTCTTGCAACTCTGTTATTAGGATGCCATGGTAGTACTAAAACGTATGAAGGAACTATTGGAGACGAAAGAGTAAAATATTCTGAAACTCACTTTTTATATGAAACAAAGTGTGAATTAGATATTGAGAAAATAGATAAAACAAAATTATATTATGAGGTGACAACTTGGAATAGCGGGGAATATGTTAATAAATTAAAAATTATCACAAAAGAAGGCAGAGTTCAAGAGTATGGAAAAGGAAATCGTGGAAAAGCACACCCTGAAAATGAGGCAATTTTAAAAGAATCACTTGATAAATTTAAAAATTATTCATCTATTATAAAACAAAGAGCAGTTGAGCAGGCCCTTCAAGAAATAAGACCTTATTTGTAATAAAATCTCTTACTAAGAATTATGGGTAACTACATACTTATAGCTCACGGAAGGGCAGTTATCCAGACAGAGAACTGCGCAGGCTAGATTACATATTTGTACGTAGTTCTCTATATCCCTAAGTTTATCTACTCTATTCACAACGACTAGAAAGTATGCGTCCTAAATCTCTAGGTTAAAGCCTCTACCGCGACTTGAACGCGGGACCTCGACATATTTGGATTTCTTAGAAAATCTAAGTTCTTGATTTTATACTAACAGATTCAAATAATTGAGCAGTTTGTCTGTTAGTATATTCGGGGAACATAAACGATTTCGCTCATTTATTTATGTTCCACGCTATACCAATGTCGCGCTCTAACCAACTGAGCTATAGAGGCACATGAAAATATCTGTATATGTGTATAAAAATATACCGCTTCAAACTTATGGCTTACTGGAATTAAAATCTGGGAGCCATTCAGTTGAAACAAAGTAGCCTGTCAGGCTCTTTACATTTCCAAACAAACCAAAAATCCAATTGTAATAACTTCTGGCAAAAATCACTCTCCCTTCCGATTGAGAGATATGCAGATTATTATTGCTTATTATTAAAAAAGCCCCGATTAATAAGAAAATTAATATAGTAGTGCCTATGCGAATCATCTTTCTACTTGCCTATGCTCTCGTTTATGCCCCACGGCTGATTAACAACGTATGTAGAGATGCCCTTTACATTAGTAAACAAATTGCCCAGCCAAACAATATATAGTTTGCTTGCTGACACTACTCCATCAAAACTGGTTAAATCTAAATCATTGCTAGCCGAGAGAGTCCCAAAAGAAATTACTAAGAATACCAATATTCCAAGCCCTATGAATATGCCTAATTGATGCCTAATCTCCTTAAATTTTAGCAGTATTAAAGCCAACACCACCAAAGCCCCAATAATATACCAGTTTATCATTTTCACCTCTTATATTTGAGTCCAGACACATATAAAAATCTTTTCTCTCTAAAAAGTGAGCTGTAAAGTTAGCGACACCTATTTAAGTGATTATTCTCTCTAAAATGTATGGATTTTGCAAGTTTAGAAGGATTAAAGCAAAAGCTTAAAGAAATATCAGAAAAAGGATTTATCAAAAGCCACAGGTCAAATAATACTGGAATAGGTAAAACCTTAGAAGATGAAATGAATATAAGTGAAAATAATCTTCCAGAGCATGACTTCACTATTGGAAAAACACTAATTGAATTAAAAGCTCAGAGAATTGAGGCAGAAACTCCCATAACTCTTTCTACAAAAGAGCCGACTTGGAAAATGAATAAGTTTGAAGTGATAAGAAAGACGGGATATATAGATAAAAAAGGTAGACAAGCATTAAAGATAATTTTGTCTACAAGAGGATATAATCCCAAAGGTTACAAGCTAGAAATAAGAGGCGTATTTAGAAAAAGAATAGCAATAATCCATCACAAATTAGGAGAGGTTTGTTTTTTTGACTATGGAAAATTGATGAGTATTATAAGAGCAAAACTTGGAGAAAATATATTATTGGTCTTGGCAGATGTTAAGAAAAAAGGAGATAATGAATATTTTCATTATAAAGAAGCACTTTATCTTTCTGGATTTAAGCCACAAGAGTTTAAGAAAATGATAAAGGATGGTAGAATAGTTTGGGAATTTAGGCTCCATCTTAAATCAGATACCGCTATTAGAGACCATGGTTCTGGTTTTAGAACAGCAAGAAAGAATTTATCTGATTTATATCAAAAGGAAATAAATCTCATTTAGATTTTTTGAAGAACAAAAATAAACTCGTTACACATGGTAGTTACTTTTTCTCCTGCTTTGTTTGAAGGAGAATTTAAACTAGGCATTCTTTTATTAGGTATTGCTCTTAGATGAGTAGTCATATATTTATAATTACCTCTTGCTTTAAACATTTCAGTCATTATCTTATCCGTAGGTATGTTAATACCTTTAACTGTTCTATTGCCAACAACAAAACAAACAAAACCATTTTTAGTCATTACTCTATCTAATTGAATAACGCACTTATCAAAATCTTCATAGAAGCTTAAAACCTCTTTTGCTCTTTTACCATCTATTTCAGCTATTCTTTTAATAATCTCTTTTAAAGTTGAGGAATTAATTTTAATTTCCAATTCTTTGCTGGCTTTACCGCCTAAGAGTCTATTATCTAAACTTGCTACATCTTCATAATCTAACCATTGTAAAGCTAGTCTTGAAAATTGACCATAAGCAACTGTTGTTTTACTATCTCCATATGGCGGAGATGTTACGATTAAATCTATGCTCTCTGGACTTAAAGGTAATTCTTCCATAGAGCTATAATTTTGTGGTATTGTTTTCGTCTTTTGTCTAGCCTTTACATATTCTTTCATTCCCTTCATATTCTTTAAAGCGATTCTTTCAAATTCAGAAATAACATATGGATTATGCTTTATCAAATCTTTATCAGACATTCTATAAAGTTTAAACTCTCCATTTCTAGTGTTAGATACGTTTCTAACTGTTTCAGAAAAACAAACTAAAAAGAAGTCTTTAATACCTTTATCATTTATTTTATTTATTGCTGTCTTTATTATTGCCAGTTGTTCAATAACTTTGGGTTTAAACCAAAATTCTATATTCTTGAATTTTGGAAGTTCTTTATAATTTTTTGATTTTATTATATTTGATAATTCTTTGTCTAAATTTTCAATATTCAAGGGAGTTGTTTTGACTTTTGATATTAAGAATGCTAAGGGGTTTAAATCAAAACCATAAGCTTCTTTTATTTGATTTGTTAAAGATGCTTCAACTAGAGAAGTGCCAGAACCCATAAAGGGATCTAATAACGTTTTAGCATCCTTACCATAAAGATAGATTAACCTTCTAGCTATTTGGGGTATCATCATAGCAGGGTAGGTATGTATTCCATGAGTAAACTGTTTAGTATCTGCTTCTCTAAAATCCCAATTAATAAATCCTTCTTGCTCTTTTTCCATAATAAGATAATGTTTTATCATCTTTTTAATTATTTAGACTACTCAATTTAATTAAGTCTAACCACCGATTATCTCCAAGATTGAGATTTGCCCCTGCTCTTTCACAAGGCACATCTTCTAATGTTGTATGGGCTTCTATGAAGTTATGTTGAATAATCAAAGCATTCATTAGAATAGGGGCAGACCATAACGCTTTTAGTCCTCTAAAGTCATCTACTCTATCTTTAAGTTTCATAAATACGGTTTCTATTCGATAATTATGTATCTTTGTAACACTTGCATTCTGTATCTTATGCTCTACTGTTAATCCACCAATTTTATTAGAATAGAAGAGTTTTCTAAATGCTTTAGGGTAGAAAACTCCGCCATCTGTCTGAATAAATTTAGGTTTTCCTTTCTGTATTGATTTAAACAAGAATTTTTGTGCTTCTATTGGATTACCTGCTAAACTGTAATGAACTCCAGTAATCAATCTTGTATCCCAATCAATACAACACCAAAATCTATCATCTCTTCCTTCACAATCAATTAAAGTTTCATCAGCATAGAAACTATTTCCCATATTATAACCTAATTTATCAACAAACTTGCTGACTTTTAAGGTATATCTCCTTACCCAATCAAGAATACTCATATGGCTTATTTTTGTGTTTAAATGTCTGCTTAATTGATTTCTCATTTTTCTGCTTGATAAATTAGAAATATACATATCAATAGACATTGTAATTATTTCTTGCTTATTTCTCATTCTGTAAAAACCGTCATCATTTGTAAATAATTTGTGACAATCTTTACAATAATATTTTTGGATTTTCCCTCGATATTCTGTTTTTCTAAAACCTTTTTTAGAAAAGTTTAAACTTGAGCAATGTTTACACTTTATCATACTTATATTCAGGTACATGAAGTATATAAACCTTTCGGTACATGAAAGAGCTATACTTCTTCTAGGATTATCTTTCCTTTTTCGACTCTTGCTTTTAACTCTTTTCCGAGAAGTTTTGACTCTTTGACTACATCTTTAGGCAATGTTGTTATATATCTAGTATATTCAGTATTTCCAACTTTTTTATCAAGGACTTCTCTTATTTTCATGAAATAATCAGGCACATGAAGTATTTAATTCTATCAGTACTAAAGAACCTTTAGCGAAATTTTAAGTTCTAATTCCATACGACATTAACCATTCTAAGCATTTCAATAAAAATGGATATATTTGAATTATTCCCACTATGGCAGTAATAATGGTTAGCATAATTATCCAAATAGTGAATTTATGCATCTTTTCACTATAATCTAAGTTAATCATGGAAATCGCCATGTTTACTCCCTCACCAGTAAGACGATATCGAGTAGGCTCATTTTCTTTTTTTGGAAATATATCAAGCAACTTATCTTGATGCAATATTCTAACTATCTCTTCTCCGAGTTCTTTTCCAAAATAAGACTCAAAAATTCCAAAGTATTGAAATCCTGGATAACCTTTAAACAGTTCTATCATTACACCCTTGAATTTGGTAATCATAGGAACCCCATTTATTTCCCCTCTAGGTATTTTCTTTAAATCCATGTTAAACCTTAACATATAAAACTTAAAAACTTGACTATTAGGTGTCGCTAACTTTACAGCTCACTAAAAAGATAAGTATTTAAAACGCCTGAAATCATCCGTATTTAACAGCTCCGTAGTGTAGCGGTCAAGCATCAGAGACTCTGGCTCTCTGGACCCAGGTTCGAATCCTGGCGGGGCTACTTATTTATAACTAGAAAGTAGTTAATAATAGTAAGGTTTAAATATACCTGTTTCTCTCATTAAATATGGTAGTTAATCAATCAGATATAAGCTTACTTGAAAGAGAACTCCAAGAAGGAGGTTTTTCTAATTTAGATAACTCTTTGTTTGATTTAACTGATGAAAGACTTAGACTAGCTTATCAAGAACTTAAAACAACTACAAAACCCGAAGCCTATTCTAGGGATACAACTAGTTGGGATGAAATAAGAGAATTTGTTGGAGCCCATACTTATCATACAAGTGGAACAATTATAATAGTTTCTGGTGCTGCTCCGCATATCTGGGGAGCAATACCTGATTTAGAAAAAATGGTTGGCGCTAGATATATTTCTGCAACCTCCCATAAACTGGGTGTTGATTTGGTTGCTAATGAAGATTTAATGATTAAGTTTGATAATGAAACTCCTGAACAAAAATCAAGGAAAGCTCTTGATAAAATTCAAGTCCAGATGAGAAGAGCTTTAGGGGTTGTAAAAAGTTTAGGTTATGATACTATTGAAGATTATATTGCTGATAGGAATAATGCTCAAAATCCAAGAAACGTAATTCTTGGTGCAGAAGAGACTGGACTTCATGGATTATATTTGGGTAAACGAGACGAACAATTGCATAAAGTGTTATTTAGTTTTATAAAAAAAGTAAAAACCACTAGTATTCTCTATATTCATGAAGATTTGAACGTAGAAAATATGAGGAGAACTTTTGAAAAAGGTAGCTCTATAAGAGACAAAATTCCAAGAGATGAAATATTTGATTACGCAAAAACAAAAAGTATCCCTATTGAATTTGGTGCTTTTGGTCACAGAGATAGAAAGGATTACGAAATAGATTTTCCCTTATCAAAATTAAGGTTTTAAAATTAAATTGTCTCAGAGAGAATCTAACTCTGGACGCCCCTTAAAATAATTGAGGTAACTATGCCTTATCAGCCCGTTTTAAGCAAAAAAGCCTAGAAAATAACTTTTAGTTATAAAGCTGGCGGAGCTATAAAATGAAAGGTTTGATAGCGACTCAAATAGTTTAAACCATTATTTTGAATAAACTAAGGGCTATTTGGCAATTAACTCAAGGTAAATAAGAACATGGTTTTTCTAACCAAAACTAATAATCTTAATGTAAAGATAAAATCAAAAACTTAAGCTTGCCCTTTACCCTATTTTTTTCGAACTATCATCAGACCATATAGGTATTTCCTCGAGTTTGGTAAAACCTTCTTCTTTGAATTGTTGTCTGCAAATTCTTTCTCAACTTTAAACTCAAAATCCGTGCTTTTTGCAGTTTGTTGTAAAAACTCATCCAAACCCTGAATGTAATCTTTGTTTGGTATTGATTTAGAGAGTCTTTTGTAATAATCAATACATTCTTGTTTATCTTTAAGATAGATCTCAGTTAGTATTAATATTCCAGTTTCTTTAAGACAACTTTTAATCTGTTCTATATATTTCTTCTTTTCATCGTCTTTAACATGATGATAAGCAAAAATTGAGAATACTAAATCACATTCTTTCTTTAATTTAGATTTTAGTATATCTGAATGATCAATTACTAATTCTTTTACTCTAATATTTGAAGATCTTGCAATATCTAAGAAACCTTTGTTAATATCAATTAAGATTCAAGTTTTTGTACTTCCATTCTTTTTTCAAACAAATCAGCCAAGCTAGGGCACGAACAGCTGGACAAAATGCTTACTATCTGCCAATTTGTTGATTTTATAAATCTCATAAAAACAGGAAGGGCATTTAATGGGGCTGGCAATCAAGTTCCCTCATCAAGGCTTAATGAAATTTTGGATGAAATTATGACTGTAAAAAGTCCATGGAGATCTGAGTGGCTCGATGCAAAATTTGAGAAGAAAGGAGGCATCATAGGTATTGGGTCTGATATGTATATCAATTATGAGCATAGCGTGAATCAGGCAGGAGACCTAATATGTGGTAAAAGTGAAAAGCTTGAGTCTTACTTAGATTCACATAAGACTCCAGGTATAGATGCTGAACAGTGGCTTCGGGATGCAAACAATTATGGAATACCCAAGCCCACTACTTCTAATGGAAGTCTATACTATTGACATCCTTGTAATGATAGAGTCGCGGGGTTCGGCGCGGATTCGAGCAGGGCTAGCCTAAGCTGCGGCAGGGATCCGACGTTCTCGAATTCCTCGCTCGAGGTACGCGCTTGCCGAAAAACAAGTTAAAACCGCGCAAGATTTCTTTCAAAGACTCGCTCTAAAAGTTTAAATATTAATAAATGTTTCATATTTTAAGAGAGATGGTAAAAATAAACAAAAAAAGGGTGTTAGGTAAAGGAGTTCAGTTTGCAGCAGGTTTGTTTTTATTAATAGGATTTTTCTTACTCCCTACGATTTCGGGTCTATATTGTCCATATGTAGAACGCTCCAATGGGACGTATGTTGAATATACCCAATTTATGAATAGCAGCGGAGATGGAGCTCTTATATTGGACAGAGATAATGATGGTACTGTTGATGCAGAAGACCTTTTTGGCGGAAGAAATCTGACTGGGAGAGATATTGATAATGCTTTTGAGGACTTAGCTTTGCTCGATAGTAATGGAGATGGAATTATTAATTTTTCTGATAGTAACTACACACAACTGAAAATCTGGCGAGTAAATGGATCTGGCTCTGGCTTAGAAATTATCCCTCTAAATAACACAGTCAATATGACAAGAATTAATCTGGCTTATCGGGATGTAGGAGCTACTGACCCTTATTTTTGGCGGGTTCTTGGCGAGTATAATTCATCAGATTTTAATACTAACCCCATAGCTGTCGGGGTAAATTTTACGACTATTAACGGAGTCTTAAATGAAGGAGATTTTTTTGTACTTGATCTTAATAATGCAAATAATATCACAATTGCAAACACCACCCAATGTAGCACCCCCATGACAATAAGTCTGGAGTCTCCTGCAAATGCCAGCACAGAATCATCAGATGCTACACCGAACTTCTTCTTTAATATAACAGATAATAGTGCAACAGTAAATTGTACTTTATGGATTAATTCATCTGGAACTGTTGCTTCGTATGCTAATAATAATTCTGTTCTTAACGTAACATCAACAACGCTGACAGCCAACGCTTCTTTGTCTAATGGAGATTATTACTGGTGGATTAATTGTTCTGATGACAGCGGTGCGCCAGTGACTACCTATGAGAGTGTCAAAAGACTTCTTACCCTCAACATTGCAGCAAGTTCTTCTCCTAGCTCTTCCTCTAGTTCTGGTGGGGGAAGCGGAGGAAGCGTCAGTCAATCTTTCTGGACAAATACTTTTGCGGAAGACGATGTAGAATTTAGCGAAAAGAAAACTATATCGAAAAGTCTTTCTATTAAACACAGGATAAGAATAAAGATAAATGAAGAGCAACATTTTATAGGAATCATTAATTTAACTAATACCAGTGCAACAATAAATGTCTCATCAACTCCACAGCAGGCAGTATTGAATATTGGAGAAGAGAAAAGATTTGATGTTAATAATAATGGTTATCATGATCTGATTGTAAAATTAGTTTCTATAAATTCTAGCAAGGTAGAATTAGAATTGAAATATGTAAGTGAAAAGGCACCTGAAAGGGAAAATAATTTTGAAGAATCACAAAATAAAAGTGAAATTATAAAAGAAACTAATCCCGCAAATGAAATAAAAAATAAATCTTGGATAAACAAAAAGATAATAATGGTAGTCGCACTTCTCTTAATTATTTCAATAATTATTATTTATACCTATAAAAGTAAAAAAAGAAAGAAAAAATAGTTCCGATTACGCTTTGTTTAATTTTAATGCAGGAATATTATCAAAAGTAAACATATGTTTAGAATAACAAAAGATTTGCCTCGTGCTAAAGAAATATATGAAATGGTGCAGGAGAGAGTTAAAGATATTATTCCTATCTTACCAAAAGACAAGTCATATAAAATTATTGAAGAATATTATGAAGTTGTTGTTTAGCTTAGTACTGCACTCATGTATTCAGATGGTTACAAAACACTGAGCCATATTTCTCTTATAGAGTATGTTTCTAAAAATTATAAAGAACTAAACCAGAATCAGATTCAACTTATAGACAAGTTAAGAAAATTTAGGCATGGAATAGTATACTATGGAAAGAAAGTAAGCGAAGGATTTCTGGCTAATCATGAAACAGAGATACGCACTATTATTGCTGTACTGAATAAGATAGTAAGTAATAAACTCAAAAAAGAGAGAAATTGGTTCCGGACATTACAAATCTTAAACATTCAATAGAGCCAGCATCTTTTGGCTTTGGCGGAACTATAAATCAATTAAAACTGTAACTCCGGCCATTGAAATATGGGTGTTTTCTAGAATCAGTAAATCCTTTTCTGGCATAATTCTCTCTTATTAAGGAATCTCTCGTCTCTCCAACTCCATGAGGGTAAACTCTCCCAATTTGTGCCGCAAAATCTGGAGTCTGTTTAGAGTATTCATCTCTAGATTTATTAGAGTCATAGCTTCCTTCTCCATCCATTGGTGAACTGTGATATCTAACTTCCATTTTATGCTGAACGTGCTCTGTGCATCTTTCTTCTGCGTTTTTCCTTCTTAAGGCGCTTGCGCTGCCATTTCCAGCGCATTTGTCGCTTTTTCTTCCAGCGTCTTGACGAACGTTTCATAAGTTCTCAAGCAAAAATCGGTTTATAAAGCTTTTTAGAAGACCATTTCTATATTAGAGCATCATTAATTATATAAAACACTATTTGAGTAATTTAATATGGCTTTAATAAACAATATCGCCTGTGTTGACAGAAGTGAATTCTTTATCTTGCCAGTTCTAAGAGAAGTAACTAGGAATTTATACGAGATAGACCATTATAAATATCCTAATTTAGCCATGGATGCTTTTGCCAAAAAAAAATATGGTTTTATTGTCATTGCATCAGACTTACCTGCAGATAATGGGTATAGAAATGGCAATTCATATTCTGACCTCCAGGCAGTTAAATTAATCAGCCATATACAGAAATCTTCTCCTAATTCCCGTACACCAGTCATTATTGTAAATAATAATGCTCCGTCATTAGATGTACAGGAAGCAGAACACCAGGCTTTTATTAGAGAAGGAATTGATAGATATTTTCCAGATATATCTCGTTTTAGAATATTTATTAAGAGACAGATATGTTCAATTACTTATCCGCGAAACGGTTCTGCTAGTTCAAGTTTATTCGCTGTATCTAGAAATAGATTTCAGACATAAGCAACACTTATAAGCTTGTTTTTGCTCTTGATAATATGGGATTTTGGTTCATTGTTGAGAGAGTTATGAGAAGTTCAGATATTACTGTGTTTATACTAGATGCTCGTATGCCTGAATTATCGCGAAACATTGAACTTGAAGAAAGAGCTAAGAGACTTAGGGTACCTATATTATATGTATTAAATAAAATGGATCTTGTCTCACCAGATAAACTCGATGAATTAAGGGAAAACTATCCTGAAGCTCTTCTTGTCTCTGGAGTAAAGAATATTGGAATAAAGGATTTGAAAACTAAATTATTAATCATGGGAAAGCGCATGGGAAATAAGTCTCCTAAAATAGGCATAGTGGGATATCCGAATGTCGGCAAGAGCGCCATAATAAATGCAATGGCTCACCGCGCGAGAGCAAAAGTCTCTATCAAAGCAGGCACTACTAGAGGAGTCCAGTTCATAAGAGCCGGCAGTCTGAAGATTCTTGATACACCAGGAGTTGTACCCTTTGAAGATAAAGAAAGCAAATTAGGAATGATAGCGGCAAAAAATCCTGAAAAATTAAGGAATCCAGAGCATGTTGCAATTGAGATATTAGAAAAATTACTTAAAAATAACAAGCCTGCTATTGAGAAATATTCCGGGGCTCATTTAATAGATGAAGAGCCACATTCTATTTTAGAACAAATAGGCAGACACAGAGGTTTTCTTAAAAAAGGCGGCTCTGTTGATGAAATTAAAACAGCAATTACTTTAGTAAGAGACTGGCAAAGAGGAAAAATTAGGGATTAGTACTGATTAAGCTTTATTTTATCAATTTCTTCCTTGAATGACTGTGCTTTTTCCTGCCCAACAACATCAGTGTGGACACTTACAGGAGAATTTATCGCCTTCCCTAAACTACCGGAAGCTTTTACAATAGCAGCAACTTCAGCTTCTGATAAGGAAGTCTTTGAAAGTATGCGCCAACCCTTAATAGGCAAAGTTTGGATGGGCTTCTCATAAGCAAGCATACTTAGAATATTCTCATTATCAAGCAGCTCTTCATGAGTCAGGCTCTCCAATAATATTCTGGATTTCTTAAGGTCTAGTTTTGTATAATCCTTTATTACCAAGTTAGTTTCTTTTTCCACACCAGTAGTAATTTCTTTTAAGCGCGTTTTTAAAAGAGTTCCCTCGTTGCCTATTTCTATAACATACCTCTTCACATCTTCAGCTATCTTCTGAATAAGTCTCCCTTTTTGTATAACTAGCAAAGCTTGATGAAGACTTGGATGATTTCTAAGCTCTAATTTATTCAGTTTATCAAGATTTTTGTCAAATAAATCTCTCTGTTTTTCAAGTACCTGCAGAAAATCATTTGACTTTCTTAATACTTCTCCTGTTGTCTTAATAGGATATTTTATATTCTTGTAAAAAATCGTTATTTCATGTTTGCGCTCTGATATGGCGATAACTAAAGTGCCCAATTGTTTTGCAGTACGCTCGGCAGCTTTGTGCCTTGTCCCTGTCTCGCTGCTTTTAATCTTGCTGTCTGGTGTAAGAAGAACATTTGCATGATTTATTCTCTTGCAGTCCTTTGAGAGAATTATTGCTCCATCCATTTTTGTAAGCTCCATGAGACGTTGCGGAGTAAAACGACAGTTTACCCTGAAGCCGCCATCTAAAAGGGGGATAAGTTGTTCAGTTTCAAGAACAATTAGAGCTCCATGCCCTATGCGTAAAGCTCCATCAAGTGCCGTCCGCAAGCTTGTACCGGGTGCAATTATCTTTAATATGCTAAAAAACTCTTCTTCTGAAACCTTGCCGTTGCTCTGCTGTACAGGTATAATCGTCTCCTGCACCTCCTTCACTTCTTTTTCAAGTTCAGCCTGCCCATCCATTATTTTATTAAGTCCTCCTTGTATTTAAGTTTATACCACTTAGCAAATTAAATTAAACAGCTTATTTTAAATATATCTATTATGTTGTAAATATATGAAATTTCCTTCTAGAAAATCTTTTCTGTTATTATCTAATTTAATTTATCTTTCTGGATGTGCATCATACCATAATTCCGCACAGAAATATGTTAATTATGGTATAGAGCAATCTAAGTACGCAGAAATAAGAGAAGAAGCATCAAGACATTCATTATATGAAATAATCCCGAGGCATAGAGAGCAAATTGAATGGTATGACGTGCCTCATTGGACAGCTTGGGCTCTTCTTGGAAATGAAGACGACGGCATTTTTGGAGAAGCAAGGCGCACACCATATAGTAAAAATATCACATCTAAGACATTTTGCTCTTGGAATACTAGAAATCCTCTGCACAACTTTAACTTTTATTTTATTGGCACAGCACAAGAAACAAATCACTCGCATTTTTCACTGATAAATCTTGAAAGAGGAAGTAGTCATGTATTTTCGCCTCAAAAGCCTTCTCTCTCACAAAAGAAAGGTCTTTATTTTAATATTTCCCTTACTGATTTCCTTCCTTTTCTTTCCTGGAATGTTCCGGTAGGCAAGACACGAGATTTCGACGGCTACTTGGGCTGGCGTCCAGATGGTGCCTTTGGAATAAAATTCAGACCTGCGAAGAAGAAAAATTAGATTTCCCTTTTCTCTCCTGAAATCTTCTGATTGCTTTTTGCAAATCCTCTATTTCAGTTTCTCTTACAAATTCAAACTCAACTGCGTCGCCTCTGCGTTTCTGCGCAGTTCCCAATATTCTTGCAACTGCCGGTGAATTAAGCTCAAAGTATTCTCTGAAATCAGCAACATTTTGTGAATTATCTAAATCAAACGTTTTCTGGGCAGTAAGTACATACAGATTAGTTTTTATTCTTCTGTCTTTCGACTTTACAAAGCCGGTAAGTTCAGGCAAAACCTCAAACCCGATTTTCTTCATTCCTTCCCTCATTTTATCGTCATTTTTAACTGCTGGAGCAGAAAGAACAAACATATAATACCCTCCTCTTTGTAAAACTCTATTTGCTTCTCCAACTGCCTTCACGCGTCCAGGCTCTTCTGAAGTATTTGGCAATATATCTAAAGCCATAGAACAAAGTGCTAAATTAAATGTGCCATTTTCTTCAATAGGGAGTTTTGTCATTTTGCCTATCAAGTTAATGTTTTCTTTAGAAGCATAAGGGGAGTTAAAGTGATGCTTATCTGCATCTATATTAACTATGCCTCTCCTTTGTAAAGCATGCGACAGAGCTCCAAATCCAGAAGCTATGTCCACAATCTTCTCTAAATTTCCTTCTTTCTTCTCTATTCCATTTATTATTGTAGTGTAAAGATTTGCGCAATTGCTTAATACAGAATCTCCCCAACTCTTTGTAAGAGATTCAGCAAGATGTTTTCCAAACCTTCCTTCAAAAATCTTAACCACCTTTTCTTCAGGCTTTTCTTTAATATTTCTAATTAATGATCCAGTGATTTGTGCAGGAGTATATAAGTAATTCTGATTAATTCTAAGCCATAGAGCAAGAGCTTTATCATTATCTCCACTTAGTAATTTTCTCTGCTCTGAAGTTAAAGGAAGCCCCTTTTCTATATATTCAATGGCAATTCTCTTCTGCTCAAGAAATTTCCTTAAGCCATCATCAATTGTGCAATCTACGTTCAACGTTAATATAGTCACGGGTTTTTTCTGTCCTGGACGCCAAATTCTTCCAATTACTTGCCTTCTTTCACCAGGAGAATATGGGTCTTCAAGAAATACAAGATTGTTCGCAGCAGTAAGTGGAATGCCTTCTCCTCCAACTTTATTCATAATCATTATCTTAGTACTGGCATCTTTCTGAAATCTCTTAATAACGAAAGAACGAGAAGAAGTATTGCTCCCATCCATATGCACGGCTCCAAATTCTTCATAGCGTTCTCTTAGTGTGTCAACAACACCTATTCTGAAGTTAGGAGAATAAATAATAATCTTCTCTCCTTTCTTTAAAGTTCTTCTTACTATCTCATCTAATTTTTCATATTTTGCTTGCGGCACAGAAGTTAGATTCTTATCAATGATAGCTGGATTAAGCAATGCTTGCTTAAGTTTCTGAATTTTCTGCAAACCTGAAAGTGAATCATCTTCATATATAGAATCGTATAATTCCTGTTGGGCATCGCTTAGCCTTTCTATATGTACGCACTCTTCCGTTTTAGAAGGCAAATTAGCTACATTTTCAAGCTTTCTTTCTAATCTTGAAGCCCTAAGAATTGCTCCGACGACAGAAGGAGTTTTGTAATGTTCTGCCGCAACTGCTGAAGCGTTTTTATATCCAACCTTCTTGCCGCTCTCATCAATATGTTCTGGCTTTAGAAGTGCAATCAAAGCATATATATCTTGGATGCTATTTGGAATTGGAGTTCCGGATAACAAACAGAGATACTCTGATTGAGAAGCAAGGTCATTTACATGATTAAATCTGCTTGCTGATGAGAAATTCTTAACATTATGGGCTTCATCTAGAACAAAGTAATTGAAGCCGGCATTCATCAATTTTCTCTTTAATTCTTTTCTACTTAGATTATTCGACTTATTATCAGAGAAAGAAAATACATGATAATCTATAAGAACAACGTCTGCTTCATCTATATTAGCTTTCTTGTAACTCTCTATATTCTCTATTCTGATAGTTGCATATTGTTCAGGAGTAATATATTCTTTGAGTTTTTCCGCCCACATTCTCTTTACTTGTCTATTTGGAGAGACAATAAGTGTTTTTACTTTCCTTCCGAGCTTATTGTCCAATGCTATCTTTCCGGCAATTGCTTGTGCAGTTTTCCCACCACCCATTTCATCTGCAATTAGAACTCTCTTTTGATCCATAAGAAACTGTACGCCTTCTACCTGATAGAATGAAGGAAAATCATACAGATATTCTGAACCTCCATTATCTCCATTTATATCGTAAGCAGGATTTCTCACCCTTTCTTCAAGTCCAGGTATTTTTCCCTCATACATTCTGAACAATTCTCCAGTTTTTTCCGCAAAATCCTGATATATTTCTCTATATGCCGATCTTATCTCTCTTTGCTGTTCAGAATTTACTTTAGTCATTGTGTGCCTCCTTCTTCGAGAAGAGATTCAAGAATTAATGTCGTGTCTTTACCTGATTTTTTGTTAATAACTCTGTTTCTAAACATAAGATATTCATTCCAGTAGTGGATATTCTTATTATATCTGCCTTGAACAATGGCAGATAATGCTCCAGCGTATTTTATTACAAAATCTTTTCTTCTAGGCGTTCTTCCAAGAGATTCTTCAAGTCTGTCAAAAGCTTCATCGATTTTATTAGGAGAAGACCATCTACCTATATCATGCAACACTAATTTTCCACGATGTTTTAAGTAATCATTATAAGTTTTAATTTCTGGATGATATCTTCCTTTTCTTAATGATACTAATAATCCACCACAACTTTCTTCAATTTCTCTAGCGGTAGGCACCTTACCTATTTCCTTTTCCAGTTCATCAAACGCCCCATTAATTTTTGCAGGCGAATTATATTTATTTGAGTCTCTAGTCACATTTTTTCCATGACTTAACAAATATTGATTGTAGGTTGTTATAATTTTATAATATCTTCCTTTTGCTAGTGAAGCCATTGCTCCACAGTATTCACTTGCGAATTCTCTTGCCGTAGGAATTCTCTTTATTTTTTTGCAAAGCTGACTGAATGCCTTATCAATATTAGAAGGATTACTCCAATAGTTTTCTTGTCTTCTACTCATTGTGTGCCTCCATTTTCTAAGATGTCTTCAAAAATTCTTATAGGATTAGTTCTTGTCCTATAAGGTTTCTTTCCTCTATGAATGAGATATTCTGGCCATGAATGAACCTTTGAGTCATATCTTCCTTTGCTGATTGCTCTTAATGCAGCACCATGCAAATTATGAAATTCTACAGAGGTTGGAGTCTTACCTAATTTACGCTCCAATGTATCAAACGCCTCGTCTATCGCTTTAGGAGACCAATTTGTCAAATCAACATTTGTTTCTTTATCCCTCTTTTTCAGATAAGCATTCCAAGAGGTCACTTCTTTTGCATATCTCCCACTGACTATTGAATCAAAAGCTCCAAAATATTTTCTCTTAAATTCATCTTGAGAAGGAGTTTTTTTTAACTGAGATTCCAATGTATCAAAAGCTTCATCGATTTTTTTAGGTGTCCAGATTCCTCTTTCTTGATTTACCTTTTTGTCTCTATATGTTAAGTAACCATTCCATGTCTTAATATCGCTATTATATCTTCCATTGGCAATTGCTTTAAACGCACATTCATTCACATCTCTGAACTCTCTTGAAGTAGGAATATGGCCTAATTCTTTTTCAAGGTTATCAAATGCCGAGTCTACATTCTTATGGTTATTCCAATACCTGTTAGCTTTTACTTTAGGCATTTTCATTTCCTCCTTCTAAAATTGTTTCTAAAACACCAAGAAAGCCTTTTTCTTTTTTGGGATTTTTTTCTCCTAATGATTCTAAAAAACCATTCCAAGTTCTCACAGAAAAGTTATATCTTCCTTCAAGTATCATCCTTAAAGCACCTTTATTTTTTTTTGCAAATTCTCTAAATGTTGGAACTCTTTCCAATTGACTCTTGTGTTCATAAAATACTTCGTTTACTCTTTCAGGATTCCAGGATAATTTAAATGGAGTAGCAGGTTTGCCCTCCTTAAATTGAACAAATTGATTGTAATTTTTTATAGAAGGCCTATATTTTCTTCTTACAATAAAAGCATATGCTCCGCAACTTTTCTTAGAAAATTCAGTTCCATTTGGTATCCTGCCTAATTCTTGTTTCAATTCGCTATAAAGAGAATCAACATTCTCAACATCAATATTCCATTTGTCATATCCCTTAGATATTAAGTAATCATTCCAAGAGTTAATACCTGAAAAAATCCCCCTTCTTATTGATTTCATCGCGCCGCTATATTTATTTATAAATTCATCGTTAGTTGGAACCCTACCAAGTTCATGTCTTAGACTACTAAATGCCCCATCTATTTTACTAGGAGTCCAAAATACATTCTTTCTTTTTCTCATTTTATGTCTCCTTCTTCGAGAAGAGATTCCAATAGCAATAATGAATTATGAAGAATTCTACTCTTTCTTCTCTTCCTTTTAAAAGGAAATTGATCCAGCCAATCTTTATACTCGCCTCGTTGATACCATGATCTCTCATCTATGTTACCGCTCTTTCTAAGGCTTCTGCCGCCCCTCTTATCAAACTCGTTTTCTAACCCATGCTTCTTCCACCCATCAAGTTTTAGATAAGGAGATCTGCTTGCAAAAGGAAAATCTTTCAGCCACCCCATATATTTGCCTCTTCTATACCAGCTTCTCTCTTCTTTTGCATCACTATCAGTTAGGTTAGTAGCCTTCCTTTCATCATAATTATTATCATAGCCAAATCTTTCCCAAGATTCAAAATCTTTCCAATATTGATAATAAACACGTTTTATCATGGCAGACCTCCAGTTTCAGGGTCTTCTAATATAGATTCCAGTAAATTAAGAGAGTGTCTTTTTTCTATGGGATTTTTACCTCTGTAAACTAAATAATCTCTCCATGATTTGATAGAAGAATCATATTTTCCTGAAGTAATTCTTGATATTGCCCCGGGATTTTTTATTTTGAACTCAGTAAAAGTAGGTGTTCTCCTCAGATCTTCTTCCAGTGCATCATATGCCTTATCTACGGTTTTAACATCCCAATAACGGAATGTCCTTAAGGTTTTTCTCCCTAGAGTTGCAAGATAATTCGTCCAATTGCCTAATGAATATAAAATGAAGCCATATTCTCTTTTGTGAGCTTTCTCAAATTCTTCAGAAGATGGTTGTTTTCCCAATTTTCTCTCCATTTCAGAGAATATATCGTTTATCTCATTCATCCTATTTCTATTATGCTCTTCTTTCAACCTTACTCTCAATTTGTCTCGTTCATCCCTATTAGGTCCAAGACCTCTATCTGCTAGATAATCTAGTAAATCATAATGTCCTCTATTTTCTCTCTTGCCTGATAAATCATTAAAATAAAATACTGCACCGGAAATAAAAATATTAATATCTTCTTCTGTAGGAACTATTTCCAATTTAGTCATTAAATCATCAAACGCTTTGTCAAATTCCCATTTCTGCCAGTAATTACGGTATCTTCCATTATACGGCTTTTCTATATTTGGATATCTTTCCATCATTTCCCGGCCGGAAGGATTCCTGCAAAGTTCATTTTTTAGGGCTGCGAACGCGATCAATCTCCCTTCATGTGTCTGATAGAGTTGTGATTTCATATCAACCTCTCTAAGTTTCTCTGTACTTCTTCTAAGAAATCTTTACGCTGTTCAATACTCGGCTTTGCCCCAAGCTTATTTCTTCTACATTCTATAAGTCTTCTGTAAACTATAGAGGCAACAACTCCATTTTTATCAAGAGGCAACAACTCATTTGCATATTCTTCAATATCTGGAATTCCTACTGGTTTCCTAAATTCACCCAAGTAATCTCTAAGAGATGGCTCTTGCAAGAGCTTAATTGCATCATCTCTTGCAATTTTTCCATCATAAACAACTGCTATAATGTCTGCAACATCCACATCATCTCCCTGGCAAAGCTGGATAATATATCTCGCTTTAGGGTCAGTATCACATAAATTAAGCAAGTCCTTTGAAGTTTTAACAAAGCCATCTGACCCTCTATTTGCAATAGGCTTTATATTTATATCAAATTTCTGAGCAATAAGTTCAAGCATCCTTTCTGTATAAACTATCTTTTTGAGTTCTCTCTGTCTATGCTTTAATTTTTCATTTGGATTATACCAACTTTTTAATTGTGGAAAATCAAAGCCAGAAGTTTGCTCGTAGTATTCTTGTGGAACTTTCTCTCTCTTTTTTTCTACTATTCTCTTTTCTTTTCTAAGATAGACCATACAATTGTCAACGCCTTGCAACCATACTAAACTTGATTCTCCCCATCTTTCAGAAATCTCTTTAGAAGTCATGCTTTCAGTCATTTTTGCTATTTCCTGCAGTCTTGCCGCTAATTTCTGGTAATTAGAGTTTCCATCGATATTTATTTTACTTTCCAGAACCATTTTCAACCTCCTTGACAACTTCTATGTGCAATTTGACAATAGTGCCTGGTTTAAGCTCTACTTCTAATATTTTAGGCACTAGAATTATGGGCTGTTTCCCATGCTTCGCTATCTTTTTCGTAATTACATAACTTTTCTTTTCAGCCATAAAAATACACCTTAGGTGTATTTTTAAATGTTATTATTTTAAAATAGTAACTAAGCAAACATTTAAATACTGTAAAAATATCGCTATCATATGAAAGCATTGCCTCAATCATTTTTTGCTCTTGATTCAAGACAAGTAGGCTACGATTTAGTTGGAAAGCTATTAGTTCGTAATTACAAAGGCAAGAAGATTAGCGGTATTATCTCTCAAGTAGATGCTTATTCTATGAGAAATGCAGTTCCTAATAATAGAAATAGGGGGGCTTTTTACACTCCAGGCGCAATACATATGTATCCCTCTCAAGGAAATTATATGCTTGCAATTTCTACATTTAGAGAAGATATTTACAATGAAGTTTTGATAAGGCAAGTTATTCCATTAGAAGGAATAGAAATAATGATGAAGCATAAGGGCAGTTCAGACGAGAAAAATCTCACAAATGGGCCTGGCAAATTAGTCAAGGCATTTGGTTTAGATAAAGAACTTGATGGGACATTTATTACAGATAATTCAACTGGACTTTGGATAACCATGCACCTCACTAAACCTTCTGTACGAAAGGAAAAAGAAACAGAAAATGGGGATGAATCTAATGATTTTGTAGGACGTTATACTCTTGTTGATTGGAAACAATAAGGATATTTCTGAAAGAGATGGAATTTCTTTTCAATCATAGAAACGAAAGTATTTTTAAATTACTATTTAATATTTGTGTAAGCAAGCAAGTTTAGTGCCGAATTGTACTAATCACAAAATATAATTAAAATAACGATATCTACTAGCCACCCCTTTAGTTCCATAAAGTATTTATGCCCCCGCCGGGATTTGAACCCGGGTTTACGCCGTTCTCCACGTCTCAAAAAAAATTAGAGACGCTGCAAATCAACAGTGCCTGTCCGAGAGCGGACTGAATTTGCAATCTCAACGATTGCAGACTCGGCGATGCGAGAGGGCGTCGTCCTTGGCCTCTAGACTACAAGGGCATGACATTCTATCTATATAGAGGTTTAAAAGAGTTTTGTTCTCTCTTCTTTAGACAATACGTTCTGGGGAAGAGCATACAAAACCCAATCTTCCATTTTCATATGTTCTCTTAAATCCCGTATAAGCTGCAAGCCATCCTTACGCAAAGCTTCCTGCGCTTTTACATGACTTCCGGAATAAATAGCATTGGCAAGCGCATCGCGTTTTTTCTTTAGTTTTCCATGCTCAAATATTATCTTCTTGACAGGAATTGTAAAGCCTCTTTTCTGTAAATTGATAAATACTTCTTCTTCCTGCTCTTCGTGCTTGTCCCACATTTTAAACAGTTTTTTAAGCACATGCAGAGCA
Source organism: Candidatus Pacearchaeota archaeon (assembly GCA_018303945.1). GTDB lineage: Archaea > Nanobdellota > Nanobdellia > Pacearchaeales > GW2011-AR1 > JAGVXD01. The sequence continues at coordinate 13,026 of JAGVXD010000005.1, read as the reverse complement.
TTGGGATAATTTACCTCCCGCGCCCCAATTATCGTTTCTAACTCTAATATCTCCCGCTCTATCTCGCTGTGTGCCTGATGGAGAGAATTATATATGGAAGACACCCGCTAACAATACTATCACCTATATATATCTAACGTCTTTAATAGAAAAGAATATTGAGTCTCTTCTACAATTGTGAGCTTTGCTTAATTGCTCCAAATGGGTCTTATGCTTCTTAACTTGCTGCGAAGCATAGAGAATATTTTAGGTCATTCTAGATTCTCGAGTGTGCTCAAGAACTATGTTTTTGACATGAGAGAAGCGAACGATGGGATTTTTTATCTACATGACATTAATCATACAAATCTTTATAAAAACCTATTCCGCCAAACAACCATGAGTCAGAGTGATATCTGGACGGAAAAATACCGTCCGGGAAAATTTGAAGAGGTGGTTGGCCAACAGGAGATTTTAAAGCGTGTAAAATCTCTCGTTCAGGCGTTAAATATTCCTCATCTTTTATTTGCCGGACCGGCAGGCATAGGAAAATCAACTCTGGCATTAATCATAGTAAAATCACTCTTTGGCGATGCATGGAGAGAAAATTATCTTGAACTGAATGCTTCTGACGAAAGAGGCATTGACGTTATCAGGCAGAAAGTCAAAGATTTCGCCCGTACAAAAGCTCTTGAGAATGTCCCATTTAAAGTTATATTCCTGGATGAAGCCGACGCGCTTACAAGAGAAGCGCAGCAGGCTCTTCGTCGCACTATGGAAAATTACACCCATACGTGTAGATTTATCATGTCTTGTAATTACTCAAGCAATATCATAGACCCAATACAATCACGTTGCGTAGTTTTCAGATTCAAATTGCTTGAAAGAAGAGACATCATCGAAGTAATTAAGAGAATTACCGAAAAAGAAAAGCTTAAACTAACTGATGATGCTTATGAAGCGCTTTATGAAGCTAGCGAAGGAGACTGTCGTCGCGCCATCAACCTTCTCCAAGCCACTGCTTCTATATCTTTGGATATTAATGCTGAAATGATTAACATGATAGTATCTTCTGCGAAGCCTGCTGGAATAAAAATAGTTCTGGACTACGCTCTTTCTGGAGATTTCATTAATGCAAGAGACAAACTGCTTGATTTGATGCTAAAAGAAAGTATTGCTGGAACAGACATAATTAAGCTATTCCAAAAAGAAATATGGAATCTGCAAATAGAGCCGGAGATTAAGGTGCGTCTTACAGAAAAAACGGGAGAAGTTGAGTTTCGTATGACTGAAGGCAGCGATGAATTCGTCCAACTGCAAGCTTTACTTGCATCTTTTGTTCTTGCAGGCCAGGGGAAATCCTCATAAAATGGGAATAAAAATAGAATTCAATCCTGATTTTGCATTGCGTCCTTATAACACCTCGGGAAGATTGCCGGAAGAATGTCTCCCAGAAAGATTAGAAGAAGAAAAGATATACTGCTTCTTAAAGGAAGGACAAAGAAATTACTGGCTAGAAGGAGAAGTTCCTCTTATTATGTCGGGAACCGAAGAAAACCGCACCATTTATGGTGCGGCGGTTCCCGAGCATCCAAAAGTCCCAAATAAACCGCGCCCTTTAGGGTGCGGTAAACGCAAGGACTTTTTGATAACCGAAGGTAATGAAAAACTCTCTAGACCTGTTGCAAGCATCATTATATTGACAGCAACACATATGAAAAAAGGAGGAAAATATAACCCATCAGATAAAAGAGTACATTTCGAGGGATTTGCTAAAAATGACAGACCTGACTAACATATCAGAAAAGTATCGTGCAAAGAAATACTCTGACATAATAAGCCAAGATTTAGCAATTGTTGAAATAAAAAAATTCTTGCAGGAATTTCCCAAAAAAAAAGGTGTTATTCTGCATGGTCCGGCTGGAACCGGCAAGACTTCCCTTGCACTTGCAGCAGTATATGAGAATAATTACGATGTGCTTGAGCTTAATGCTTCTGATTTGCGCAATAGAGCAAAACTGGAAGAAGTACTTAAACCAGCCACACTACAGCAAAGTCTTTTCAAAAAAGGCAAAATATTACTCATGGATGAAGTAGATGGAGTTACAGGTACAGATATAGGAGGCATTCCGGAGTTAATTCGCATCCTTGAAGAGACAAAACACCCTATTATTATGACTTGCAATGATGTTTGGCAGTCAAAATTATCCTCTTTAAGGCAGAAGTGTAAACTGATAGAAATGAAGCCTCTATCTCATGCTATAATAGCTGATATTCTGAAGAAAGTATCCTCTAAAGAAAATATTAAAAAAGAAGATAAGTTCTTCATGCAAGTTGCTGTTAAATCACAGGGAGATTTGCGTGCCGCCCTTAACGATTTGCAGTCCTATATTCACGCCGATAATCCCTATGTTGACCTAACAGAGAAGAGAGATGTTGAAGATTCCATTTTCAATATATTGAAAAGACTATTCAAAGAGCGTCAGGACTTTCTTACACTTTTTGACACTACGAAAATGTCGCTTGATGAGATACTTCTCTGGCTTGAGGAGAATATTCCGAGAGAGTATAAGAACGAGGCCTTGGCAAAGGCATATTATGCACTGGGAAATGCAGACGTTTTTCGTGGAAGAATTTATAGAAATCAGCACTGGCGTTTTCTCATATACCAAAATGCATTCCAAAGCGCCGGAATATCATACGCAAAAACTAGTTCAAACCCTGGATTCACCAAATATGAAACTCCTAAACGCATATTAAAAATATGGATGAATAATCAAAAAATAGAGAAGAAAAAGACAATTGCAAAGAAATATTCCAAATTCGTCCATTGTTCTGTAAAACGCGCCCTGCGTGACTTCACATTAATTAAACTAATATTAAAAAAGAACTCTATCAGAAATCAGCTTAAGCTCTCTGAAGAAGAAATTGAATTTTTGGATAGATAAGGAAAGATATAATGGATTGCTAAGAAATCCTAAATAGAAGAAACAGAATTCTGGCGTTGTCAATATTAAGCAATCATATTATATGAAAGGAAATTAATTTCTATCACTATAGATAGATTTTTCATATAAATCACTCACCTTATCCCAATTTACTACATTCCACCATTCTTTAATATAATCTGCTCTCTTGTTTTGAAATTTCAGATAATAGGCATGTTCCCAGACATCCAATCCTAAAATAGGAATCTTGCCTTCCATTAAGGGAGAGTCTTGGTTTGCCGTGCTGATTATGTCTAAGTGGTCTTTATGCTTGACGAGCCAAGCCCATCCAGAGCCTAAGCGCCCAAGTGCTGCAGCAGAAAACTCTTCTTTAAACTTATCAAAACTCTCAAATTCACTTTCTATAACCTTCTTAAAATTAGCTGGTATATTAACATCTTTCTTAAGAATCTCCCAGAAAAACGAATGATTGGCATGCCCTCCGCCGTGGTTTCTCACAGCATGTTTTATCTCTTCTGGAACAACTTGCAGATTATTAGCCAACAACTCCTCAACTTTCTTTTCATATAGCTCGGGATACTTCTCCAATGCCTTGTTTAAATTTTCAATATATGCCTGATGATGCTTTGTATGATGAATTTCCATTGTTTTTGCATCTATATACGGCTCAAGGGCACCATACCCATAAGGCAAGGAAAGCAGAATATGTTTCATTGTAAAAGATAATTATATATACACTTATAAGATTATAAACTTTCGTATTTTTTTAATCTCTTAGATATATAGTCCTTTAGTAGTAGTTACAGATAGAAAGGTTTAAATAGTCTTTAAACATGATTTAAGTATGAAAAAGAAAGAAATTATCATAAAAGGAGAATACGCTATTGGAAAAAATCAACAATTTGTTGATAAAGAAGGACATCAAATTAGAGTAAGTCCTAATCCTGTACCTATTGGAGAAGCTTATGCTTTCTTTTATTGTGACGCTTCAAAAGAAGAAATAGAGCAAGAATTGCCAGCAATTCGTGAAATGACTCGTACGCCTTCAGAATTAGAGCTTTCTTTAACTAATGACCTAGATAGTATAAAAGGTGATGAAAAATTAAATAGTATTGTTGAGCAAGCTAAAGACGCTGGTAGAAATTATGTATTGCAAGCAAGATACCCTAATGAAACAAATTATAATGCTTCTTTTGAACTTGGAGCCATTCTCATTAATGCATATAACTCATCTCTTTGGAAAGAAGGAGAAGAATACTTTGGTGAAGTTGTTTACAAGATGGATGATGGCGATTATTATATTGAAGATTAATTAACCTTACTAGACTAAGAACTTTGTAATATATTCTCAATGGCCTGTTCAAAAACAGTATATGGCTGCGCACCCTCTATAAGCAATCCATTGATGAAAAATGCCGGAGTTCCAGAAACACCAAGCTGTTGGCCATAAGCAAGTTCATCCTGCACTGCTTTCTCATGCTTGCCTGAATCTAAACATGTATCAAATGCCGCTCCATTAACCCCAATTTCTCTGGCCCATTTCTTGTAATTTTCAATACTTAACTGCTCTTGATTCTCAAATAATTTGTCATGCATCTTGAAATAACCTGCGTCGCTCTTTTGGTCACGTACGCAACGAGCTGCTTCTGCAGCTTTCTGTGCATTTGGATGGAAGCTAAGAGGAAAATCCTTAAAGACAAGTTTTACCTTGCCAGTCTTGATGTATTTCTCATCAATTTGCTTGAATGATTGTGTATAAAATCTTCCGCAGAAAGGACATTCATAATCTGAAAATTCAACAATAGTTACAGGAGCATCCTTGCTTCCTTTTATTGGACTATTTCCGATATCAACCTCAACAGGTTCTCTCTGTGCTGTTGCCCCGCTATCGCTTCCTGTCAAAGCTCCTGCATCGGCGCTTAATGGAATTGGATCGGTAATAAGATATTTTCCATCTAAAGAAACAAAAACTGGAATCTCTTGTCCCTGATAATCAACAACAACTTTATACAGACTGCCTTCCTGCACTGCAGAAACCAGTGTCGCACTGCCCTGCCCCTGTGAATTAATAAAAGAAATTAAACTTTCTCCAGCCGTATTCTCGCTTATGACATTTCCAGTTACAGATTTCTCTTCACTGAAAAGTGCTATTACAAGAACTATTACAATAACTGCCAAAACTACACTTGATATAATCCATGGATTTGACCTTATGGCTTTTATATATCTGCCAACGGGTATCTCAATAACATCTTTTTTCTCTTTTGCAGATTCTGCCATGAAACCCAAAGAATAAACCCCTTTAAAAATCTTTGGAAACTTTAAAAACTAACATTAATAAACTTGGACTATTTTCATAAAGTATGTCATATGACATCGTAATCGGTCGGGACGCGACTGACAAAGAAAAATTTGGTAATCGTGGGCTTATCTATCTTGGAAAGGGATATGTCAAAATGGGAACTTATACTTCATTGTCAAACAAGCTCTGGATGGATATAGCAAGAAGCCATGTAGTCTTGATAGCTGGCAAAAGGGGAAGCGGCAAGTCATATTCAGCCGGAGTAATTGCAGAAGAGCTTGCCAATCTGCCGTCTGACAATGCAAAAAATATCGCCTCGTTAATTTTTGATACAATGGGGATATTCTGGACAATGAAATACCGCAATGAAAAAGACAAAGCTCTCCTTTCATCATGGGAACTGGAAACAAAACTTCTCCCGGTAAAAGTATTTGTACCGTTTGGTAAAATAGATGAATATCAAAAAAAGATGATTCCTTTTGATAAGACTTTTGCTCTTAAAGTATCAGAACTGCAGGCAGAAGACTGGATAACTCTTTTCAACTTGGAATTTACCAGCCTACCAGGAGTATTGATAGAGAGAACAATAACTGCATTGCAGGAAAAAGGGAGCTACACAATTAAAGACATTGAAAACTCTATAATCAATGATTCTAAAGCATCAGATTTGGCAAAAGAAATAGTTTATGGTCTTTTCAGTGCAGCATCTACTTGGGGTATATTCTCAAACACTAGAGAAGGAACAGAAGTAAGTGAGCTTCTAACGGGAGGTACAACGACAGTTCTGGACATATCCATATATAGCTCAAGTAGCGCATTCAACATACGTGCTCTTGTCATAAGCCTGCTATCTAGAAAGATATTTGCAAACCGCATGGATGCCCGCAAGCAGGAGGAAATGGAAGCAATTCATCATGGACAGGAATATTTATCTTATGCAGGAAGAAGAAAAGAACCTCTGGCCTGGATTTTTATAGATGAAGCACATGAGTTTCTCCCAAAGAATACAAAAACGCCTGCAAGCGACGCATTGATGCAGCTTTTGCGCGAAGGAAGGCAGCCGGGAATATCTCTCGTGCTTGCGACACAGCAGCCAGGACAAATACATCGGGATGTAATGAGCCAGTCAGATATTATCATATCACATAGGGTAACTTCAAAACCTGATGTGGAAGCTCTGAACGAAATAATGCAGACATATCTTCTTGAAAGCATTAAACAGCAAATGGATGACTTGCCCACCCTAAAAGGATCAGCAATAATTCTAGACGACAACTCTGAACGCATTTATCCTATGAGAATACGCCCTAGATTCACCTGGCACGGCGGTGAAGCTCCTATTTCTATAAAAGCAGAAATAAAAATTTAATTATAGTGATAGAAATTAATTGCTCCAAATGGGTCTTATGCTTCTTAACTTGCTGCGAAGCATAGAGAATCTTTTAGGTCATTCTAGATTCTCGAGTGTGCTCAAGAACTATGTTTTTGACATGAGAGAAGCGAACGATGGGATTTTTTATTTTCAGACATTTTAATTTCTATCTTAAAATCAGAATGTCAATTCTATAACGATATCTTCTTGTCCCTATATCCCCGGCTTTCTTAACATTTATTAATTTAACTTTTCTTTTTACTTCTTTTGCTTCAGTAATAATCATAGATTTCATATTCTCTAACTCACTCTCATAACAAAAGCCGTAATAGTGGATAATGCCCTTATTTTTAATACGTGAAAAAGTAACGTCTAAAAAAGAATCTTTAAGATTTGGTCGTGCCATAATAATCCTGTCAAACTTTTTCTTCATCGGAGGGAGTTTTCTTCTAACATCTCCCTGAACTATCTCTACTTTTCCGTCCAACTTATTCCTTTTTACATTTTCCACAGCATATCTGCTGCAGGCCTTGCTTAATTCAATTGAAGTAACCATTGCCGCCTTGCTATTTTTAGCTATTACAATAGCAAATGGCGCAACTCCGCCGAACAAAACCAGCACGTCTTCGCCTTTTTTTACTTTCTTTGCAATATCCTGCCTTTCGGAAGCAAGCCTTGGTGAAAAATAACAAGTATCCACGTTAAACCTAAAGTAACACCCATTCTCTCGATAAAGAGACTCTTTAGTATTTGCACCAGCTAAGAAACGAGTTTTTTGGACACGCAATCTCCCCTTGAACCTTTCAGTTTTCTCTAAAACGCTTGTGACATTCTTATGTTCTCTCAAAAAATCCCGCGCCCATTTATTCTTCTTATATTTTGAATCGCTACGTTTAAATTTGACAACAACTATATTTCCAATAATGTCATAATTAGCCATAAATAAGTATGAATTAGACGTTTAAAAAATGTTCCTGCCTTCAGAATTATCGGCAAACATTTAAATATTAACCCTGCCCTAAAGCATCATAAAAAGAGTATGAAAATAGCGGGATATGTTCTTGGCGCAATAGGCATCTTGGCTTTGATAGCTCCGCTTGCGCCTGTAAAAAAGCTCATCCCGTTTGCATTGCCATCACAATTAACAACTGGAGTTCTAACTATTGCTGGAATAGTTCTTATTGGTTTAGGGATAATATTTCTAAGAAAGGAAGAAAAATCTTCAGGAAAACAGCATAAAGAAGTTCCGGTTTATGAAGGAAATAGAATAGTTGCCTATCGTAGAGTATCTTCCTAAGCAGCTATACTGCGGCATATATCCTGCAAGGTTAAAGATTCCAGCTTGAGTTCTCTGTTATTAATAATTCTTTTAAGCATTGATTCTATAGGGCTAGATGAGGGGGCAGATTTATTCTCAATTAACTGAATATCAATAGAAGAGTATAATGTAAAAGGATATATTCCTTCAGGACTTACATAAGTATACCATGAACATGGGTGTTCGTTAAGATAAGATGACATATCTCTGGCAATACTTCCCATGAAACTGCCAGCCCCATTCTCTATTTTGTAAGGACACGAAGTGAAAGGATAGCAGTTATAAATCTCATTGTCTCTAAAATATTCCTTATTTATTTCACATTGAAAATTGTGGACTGGTGGATTAAATAATCTGGCTATTTCAGTCCTATTTGGCAATGAAATAAAAAATGGGTTTAATCCTCTAGTCTGTGCAGTTACAAGAAAATTATCAGCAGAAAACAATCCAGGCTCATCACAATATCTCCAGAAGATTAATCCATTTGAGCTTTCAGATAAAGTGGTGAGAGACATAAGAGAGAAGTAAACCGATTTAGGTATAACTAAATGCTTACCCATTAAAATAGATATATTAAAACTACTTAAACCTTCTGTATGTCAGAAGAGAGTTTTCTGAGAATTCTGTTTCTTAATGCTGTGCAATTTCTCAAGTTGCTTCTGAACACGCTCACGAGAAAATTCATGTCTGTCTACAAGAATCTCAAATATTCTTGACTCGTCAATCTTCTGAAAATTGACACCTTCTTTAGATACATTAGGTTTCTTGAAAATTTCAAAAATTGCCTGCCACTCAAAATCAACTCTACCTTCCAAAGCGGCAAAAATCTGCACGGGATATTTCCTCTCCCGCACAAGAGCGAGCGCTTTCTTGGGCCCAATTCCTTTCACACCACCCGGATTAAAATCTGTTCCGACTAAAATTGCAAGGCATATAAACTGATCAGGATCAATGGCTAGTGTCTGCAACACTCCCTCATATTCTATTATTTCTGGAGCAATATATACAAAACCTGAAGGTGTCTTTCTTGTTCTTGAAAGAGTTACATTCTGGATAAGTCTTGGTGCACCAACAGCAAGAGCGTCGTAATCCTGACTAGCAACAGCATAAGCCTGCCCAGATTTAACAAGCTCGGCACACTGCATCTCTCCCTCCCCCGGAGCTTGCACAACGGCAACACCCATTGCCTGCAACAACTCCTTGCTTTCGGCAATCATTTCAGAAGTAAGTTTGGTAAATCCTCTTGAGTACTTTCGCATAGCTTCAATATCTTCCTCTTCAAGAGCGGTCCTAAATCTCTCTTGCGCGATATCCTTTGCTTCATCGCGAATCTCATGCGTTTTACCTTTCAAAACATGATATTCTCCATCAAAAACATATATCGATTTTATCCCTTCACTTAGCAAAGCTATTGTACGATAAAAGAGTCCGGATAGATGAGAAGTAACTCTTCTTTGAGAATCCATCAGAGGAGTACCATCTGGCTGCCTTATAGAAGTCAAAAATTGATAAAGAGCATTAAAAGCATCAACTGCAAGTGTCTTCCCTTTCAAATCTGCAAAACTAACCTGCTTTCTTGGAACAATATCTCCTATTTGTAAACCCATAAAATTCAAAACAATTTATTCCTAATAAAACTATCTAAACCCTGGCAAGTTTTACAACAAAACTATTTGAACTCAATTTACGTTGCAATGCAATCCATTCAGCATCATGTTCATTTTCCCTTGTTAAACTATATAATATATTGCTAAGTACATCGCGGGCAGGCGCTCTTGGCACTTCATCATCGCGAAATTGCCCCTTAAAAGAATAAACTGTTCTCATCAAAGGACGAGAATGCTCCAAAGTATACGGAGTAACATACTCTGTTGATGCCTCCCTATTAGTTGTTCCCAGTTTAAAAGAAAAATCAACACTTGGACTAATATTTAAATAACAGTTAATCATTCCAATAATCTGCTCGTAACTTATTGCTCTCTTCTTGCCATTTCGGACAATAGGTATAACTCCATGCCTATTGCCATTATTAATTTCATTTTGCATCAGTTTACATTCTATTTTCTCGCTTTCTTTATAGGTCATATAAAATTTTGCCATGTTTTAACAAAACATCATCAATATATAAATGTTTCTAATATGTAATTACTAAATAGTTACAATCTAATATAAAACAGACAGATAACTTATAAAACTCTTTTTGCTTAGAAAAATAATGAATGGATCTATCGTCTACACCACATATGACACACGTGATGAAAAAACAATAGTTCAGATATTTGGCAGAATGGAAAATGGCCAATCATTCGTCACAATAAACACTTTAGAGCCATATTGTTTCATAAGAGAATCTGACTTATCTAAAGTAAAAAAAATTCTTGGAAAATATGTTTTAGAAAAAACTGCATGTTCTAATTTCAAAGGTGAGCCGGTTATAAAAATAAAAGCGCAAAACCAGAGCATGCTGAATAAGCTCTCTGAAGCTCTTCATCATAAGGAAATAGATACTTACGAAGCAGATGTAAAGCCTCATACAAGATTTCTTATAGATAATGACCTTTTTTTCTCAGTCAAAATAGAAGGAGAATATGCCTCATCAGAAAGAATTGACAGAATCTATCACGAACCATCTATAAAACCCTCACCAGCCAAGACAAATCTAAAAGTTCTCTCTCTGGACACAGAATCAAGTAAAAATAACGGGCAGTTATTCTGCATAGGCATTTCAGGAGAATCATATGAAAAAACATTCATGATTACAAAAGAAAAATTAAACAATGTGATAAGCTGTTCAACAGAAGAAGAATGCCTGATTAAATTTAAAGAAGAAATAATAAAACAGGACCCAGACATAATAACGGGTTGGAATATCATAGATTTTGATATTTTATATCTAAAAAATCTCTTTAAAAAAAATAAAATCTCTTTCGATATTGGCAGGACAAATGATGAGCCTCATTTAAGAATAGAATCTGGATTTTTCAAAGCATCTACCGCTAACATTCCAGGAAGGCAGGTTATTGACGCATTCAATTCAATAAAAGACCCGTATATTAAAGAAGCTCCTTCAATTAAGCACGCTGAATTTGAAACCTATTCCTTGGAAGCAGTTGCGCAGGCAGTGCTTGGCACAGGAAAACTAATAAAAGGAAAAGATAGGTATGAAGAGATAGAAAGAATGTACAAAACAAATCAAAAAAAGCTGGTAGATTACAACATTCTAGACTGCAAGCTTGCTTATGACATTCTCAAAAAGACACGCATGCTTGACTTGGCCATAGAAAGAGCTGAATTGACGGGAATGGCTCTCGATCGTCTTGGAGCTTCGGTAGCGGCTTTTGACTCACTTTATATCAGAGAAGCAAGAAAGCAAAACATGGTTTCCCCAACAACCCGCTATAGCAGCAAAGAAAAAGGAATCACGGGAGGTTATGTAAAATCATCAAAGCCAGGCATATATAACAATGTTCTTGTGCTGGACTTCAAATCCTTGTATCCCTCAATCATGCGAACATTTAACATAGATCCTGCGTCCCGCCTTGAGAAAAAAGAATCTGGCGCCATAGAATCTCCAAATCACGTATATTTCATAAACACAGAAGGCATACTTCCAAAATTGATAGAAAAGATGCACACTGCAAGAGAAAAAGCAAAGAAAGAGAAGCGCGAGCTCTCAAATTACGCAATAAAGATAATAATGAACTCATTTTTCGGAGTCTTGGCTAACCCTAATTGTAGATATTATAATTATGACATGGCCAATGCAATAACTCATTTTGGCCAGATGATTATCAAGCTTACTGCAGAAGAAATAGAGAATAAAGGATACAAAGTGATATATTCTGACACAGACTCGGTTTTTATAGACACAGATCTTGGAAAAGAAAAGGCAAACGCTCTGGGCAAAGAAATACAGCAATACATCAACGATTTTTACAAAGAGTACATAAATAAACATTTTAACAGAGAATCTTTTCTCGAACTTCAATTTGAAAAGCAATATCTCTCAATGATGCTCCCAGCAGTGCGCATAAAAGGCACAGAAGAAGCAAAAGCTGCCAAGAAGCGCTATGCTGGCCTTATTGAAAAAAATGGGGAAGAAGAAATAGAAATTATAGGCTTGGAGGCAATAAGGGGTGATTGGACAGAAGCGGCAGGAGAATTCCAGCGCGAGCTTCTTATGAAAGTCTTCCACAAGGAACAGGTAGAAAAATTCATCAAGGAATACATTAAAAAAATCAAGGAAAGAAAGCTTGACACCCAGCTAATTTACCGCAAGTCAATAAGAAAAGAGCTTGCAGAATATACAAAGACAACTCCCCCCCATGTAAAAGCTGCCCGTCTCCTCGATTCTCTTGACTCAACAATAATTGAGTATTACATAACAACTGAAGGCCCAGAGCCAATCCAAAAGCACAAGCACCCCATTGATTACGATCATTATATAAATAAGCAAATTGAGCCCATTGCTAATCAAGTCCTGTCCCTTCTGGGCAAATCCATGGATGACATACTTAAGAACTCCAAGCAGGCTAAGCTCTTCTGATATATTAATTTAGTAGTAGTGACAAAAAGAAAGATTTAAATAGGCAAGTATTATTAAAAAAATATGAACACAAGACTACCTGGAAGCTATTTTGAAAGTAATTTACATAAAAGAAAATTTGAAGCAAGAAGGGTCATAGATCCCAAATTTTCTGATGATACAACCCCTCCCGAAGTATATTCGGTCTCTCCAGAATATTTTGCTTTGAAGGGCGCTTTAGATAATTTAGAAGAAAATTATAAACCAAATTGCCTTATACGACAAAATGAAAGCGGTTGGGGAGGACATGATAAAGTAATGTCTTTTCTAATCTGTGGGGGGATAGTCAATGTAACAGACAATTGGAAAAATAGCTGGAAAGAAAAACCTATGATGTATAACTCTTCATTTTCAGAGCTAAGCTTAGAGCTAATCCATCAGACATTAGAAGGGATTACTGAATTAGAACTTAAACTATTGCATCCCTTTAGGCAAGATAAAAGAGAAGTCATAACAATTTAATACATAATTTTAGTCTTTTCGCGCGCGCCACTATTGGGTGGGAGAACAACTTCCGATATC
>JAGVXD010000011.1 GCA_018303945.1 Candidatus Pacearchaeota archaeon | reverse complement strand
TGAAACAGAACCTTGATTTAAATTGCCCGTATCTCTTGCTTTTTCCATGCTGTCAACAATTGCCTTAAACATTTTCTCTCCCCAGACACCTACGCCGCAGCGCTCACAAAAATCAATAACTGATGTCTCATCGACGGCATTTTTGCAGTAAATACATCTCTTTGCCATAATATCCTCTTCTTTTTATTTATTGGTTAGTTGGGTATATAAATATTCTTATTGTGGAGAACGCTTTAAAGGCATCAAACGATATGCTTATATATCTCAATTTCATCGCTGGTTTATGAACAGGATTTCTCGTCTTATTTGCGAGTGCATAGGCATAGCATGGATGGCTTTTCTTCTTACGGCTTATTTTATACCTGTAACAAGAGAAAGTGGAGCCAATTATGTCATAAAAGATACACTTCTTGGAGTAACCATATTCCATAACATATTCTTGCTGATTATTTATATTGCTCTGGGATTGTTCTTTATATGGCTCGGAATAAGCCATAAGATAAAGATGGTATAAATAGTAAGCTTATTATATTGAGATATTTTTAGTATATAATGCATAATAGAAATGTTGGATTTATTATAATAGGCATAGCAATACTTATGATATTGGTAGTTTTCCTGTTTAATTCTGCTTTAAGAGAGATTATAGCCTCCGGCTGTACGGCAGAACATGCTATCCAATGTCCGATGTATGACACGGTGAATAAGCAAACTTATCTCTCTTTGGGGCTAGTATCTATACTTGTAATTATTGGATTAGTCCTTATATTCTCTAAACCTGAAGAAAGAATAGTTGTGAAGAAAATAAGGGAGAAGAAAGAAAGTAAACCTAGAGACCTGTCTTTGCTGCGTCCGGAGGAAAAAGAAGTATATAATTTTGTGATTTCTCAAGGAGCTATGTTTCAAGCGGAATTAATTGAAAAGACTGGATTTGGGAAAGCCAAGATGTCCAGGATTATTGACCGTCTTGAAGGCATGGGATTAGTTGAGAGAAAACGCCGTGGAATGACAAATGTTGTAGTAATCAAAGATTAGTCTTTCCCTTGACTTCAAGAATTTCCAATTCTTGAGAGCTGTCAGAAACATGGTTTATGAAACAGTCAAGACCTTTCTGCTCAATTTATTAGGTCGTTGACTATATTCAATTTGCTATTTCCTAAAAATAGATAAATTTTATAGTAGTTACATGAGAAATGTTTATAAACTGGAGAAAAATACAATTATATGGGAATTCAGATAATTGGAGAAGAAGTACCTGTAAGATACGATGCAGCTTTAGTTTTTGATAGAAAAGGGGCATATATTTTTAGAAAGATTGAAGTGAAAACAGAAACTCAAATTAAGAATCCATCTAATTGGGCTCTAGTTGTTAATGGGAAATTGCATAATTTAGAAGCGAGATATGCTATTTCCATGAAACAAAGTCTAAATGGAAAGGATTTTTATATTTGCAATGAAAAAGCAGATGAGAAAGAGTTATTCTTCCCAAGTGCAAGAATATTTATCCCGCATTATGTTCAAATTAATAAAGCATTAAGAAGGGAAAGCGCAGCTTATGATGCTTCGGGCAATATTCTTACAGAAAGAAAACTCCAGACCTATGCAAATAGGCTTAATCATAATTGCCATATTTGGCTAAATGATAAGTTTAAAAAAGGCGATGGAGAATTTGGATTAGACATTATAAGTGCCGTTGGCTTTTCTAATGGCAAGATAATTATGGCAAGAGAACCTTTGGAAGGATGTTTGGAAAAAGAATGTTGGGCTGATCTAGAAAGCGTGAACAGACAAGGTCTTCCTACTAAAAAATCACCAATTAAGGGATATGAACCAGGTAAAAGTGTTTACTTTTCCAGACCTGAAGGAAATTATGTCGCGAGGTTCATCGCGTATTCCGACAGGGCTGACTTGAGCTGCGGCAGGGGTCCGACGTACTCTGATGCTAGGCTTGGGGTATTTTTGTGCGCGAAAATTTCTGAAGAAAAATAATAAGAACTATTAGTATAATAATTAACAGATTTTACATGAAACTAGTTTCACAAAAGATCTTAAATACTAGTATATAACAATAATTACATGCTTAAAGAGTTTTTTCGTGAGCTAAATGGAAGCAGAGTGGAAGGGGAGCTTATCAAAGCAGTATTTTATTCTCTGATAACAAGCCTAGTAACTCTAGCCATACTCTATTTTGTTAAACTTAGATTTATAGATAATTTCTTTTCTTCTTATGGATTGTATATTTTTCTTGCAATCGTGGGATATGCTCTTGTGATGCCTACAATGCTCCATATTAGAGCTTATAATTCTTTTCCGTGCATGGCTGGCATGATGATTGGAATGACTATAGGAATGATTGCAGGGTTTTTAACTGGATTTTATATAGGGGCAACAAATGGAATGTTCATCGGAAGCATTTCCGGAATGGCGCTTGGAATTTTCATAGGTATATGGAATGGAAAGTGCTGCGGGATAATGGGTGCTATGGAAGGAGCTATGGCCGGATTCATGGGGGGAATTATGGGTGCAATGACATCGGTAATGACTCTCAATGACCATGTTGTTTGGCTGGGAATAATAATACTTATCATATCTGCCTGCATTGTGCTTGGACTGCATTATATGATTTATAAAGAAATGAAGGAGAGAGAACGTGAAAAGCATGGCGGATACTTCATGGTAATTGCGCTTAGTTTTATATTAACTGCTATTACTACATGGATAATGCTCTTTGGACCGAAGAGCGCATTAGTAGGATAATATCAAGATGAAAAACACGACAATACTAATTATTATGGTTTCTATTATTGCAGCAGTCGGAGCTTTAATTTTTTACAATGGTGATTCATCAAATAATGATATCATTGATGATGTAGGTGGGGGAGAAGTTCAAGAAATAAATATTGGTTTTAAGAATGGTAATTATTATCCAAATACCATTAGTATACAGTCCGGTAAACCAGTCTCTATAACGCTTGACAATAGTGTTGGAGGGTGTTTTAGATCCTTCACTATCCGCGCACTTGGTGTTTCTAAGTATTCCAAAACAACTTCTGAAAAGATAACTTTTACCCCTACTAAGGCTGGCACTTTCACTTTCGCTTGCAGTATGGGTATGGGTTATGGGAAACTTGTTGTCAAATAAATAATGAAAATTCTCAATAAACCATATATTTTCTGGATAATTGGAATATTTGCAGTTTATATCTTATTAAACATTCTATTAAGTGGGTTTTTTAAGACATTAATCTTGATAATGCAATATGCCTCGGGCATTAACTGGATGAAACTATCTATTTCTATAATCCTTACTATAATCATAGGTGTGCTTGTGGCTATTAATTCTGTTTTGGCATATCTAAGATATAAAGAAAAACGACAATGTAGAGAGGCAACAACAGTTGCAACTATTGGCACTCTTGGAGGTCTTGTAACTGGGGTGTGCCCATTGTGTGTATCTGGATTTTTCCCATTAATATTCAGTGCATTGGGGATATCGTTCTCTCTTGCAAGCTTGCCATTTGGAGGAATTGAGATTCAGCTTTTAGTAGTGGCAATTCTGGCATTAAACTTATTTTTGCTAAAGAAGAAGATTTATAAAAGATAAATCTTTAGTTTATTTATGAATAAGGTATTGGTTACTTTTGCAGTTGTTTTAGGGGTTCTTCTTATAGGGGGAGTAATATGGATGATTAATGAAGCTAGCATAAATGCAGATGTATTATCAAATGATGAGCCAAACATAAATTCTAACTCAATTAACAAAGTAAACGAAAATCCATCTGAAAAAAAGATTTCAGAAGTGAAGGAGATAACTCTTACTGCCCAGAGATTTGAGTATTCCCCAAATGTTATAAGAGTAAAGCAGGGTGAAACAGTAAAGATAACCCTTAATAATATTGATGCCGGGCATGGAATATTTGTCCCTGATTTTAATGCTAGAGGAATTGAAAGTGTTACATTTACTGCAGATAAAAAGGGGACATTTACATTCTATTGTCCTACATACTGCGGTTCAGGGCATAAAGAAATGAAAGGCACGCTGATTGTAGAATAATATGGCTTTCTTAGAAAATGCGGGCAGATATACTCCTTCACTAGTAAGATATGCTGTTGGAATAGTCTTTCTGCTTATTGGCATAATGCAGTTTAGCTCTCCTGAATCATGGATAGGTTACTTGGCTGAAGGATTCTCTATACCATTCGGAATATCATTAACTCAAGCAATGACTGGAATTGGGGCTTTTAATGCCCTTGTCGGCTTGCTTCTTATAATTGGGTTAATTACGCGTATTGCCGCCGCTCTTGCTGTTCTGCACCTTATTGGAGTAATTGCATCAATAGGATACAATGATATTTCTATACGCGACTTTGGCCTTCTCCTTGCGGCACTCTCCGTATTTCTAAATGGAACTGATTCTCTCTGCCTTGAGAAGGCATGGAAAAGACAATAAATTTATAATCGGGCTCAATGAGTTATGGATGTTTGGGCCCGTAGTATAACGGCAGAATGCATCCTTCGCATGGATGAGATCCGAGTTCAATTCTCGGCGGGTCCATACAGACTAGATATTTTAGATTAACAGCTTTAGCCCTTAATCCAAAACATTTTTTTCCTGTTTAGAAACATTTAAATAGTCATATGTATCATCTTTTCATATGATAAACAAGAACATATTAAAAAGCTGCCATTCTAGGGGATTCGGAGAAGATGAGGTCTATGATGCATACAAGATTTTCTTCGGAACTCTTGTGTCTGAATCAAGACTGAAGATAATAAACCTTTTGAGAAATGGAAAGAAAAACGTCTCTGAATTAATTGATGAGCTTGGGATGGACCAAACCGCAGTTTCGCATGACCTTTCCCGCCTAAAGCAATGCGGTTTCGTGAAAGTTGAAATAAATGGAAAATACAGATATTATAAAATAAACGGAGCAACTATAAAGCCGCTTATGGAGCTTATTGACAACCATATGTCTCAACATTGCATCCATATACTTAATAAAATAAAGGAGGACAAAGATGAAAAGTGAACATATTGTCTTGGCTATAATAGGCACAATAGTTATTTTGGGAATTTTTGGAGGAATTTCAATGCCTTGGGGATATGGGATGATGGGATATTATGGATTCGGAATGATTCTCTTTGGATGGCTTATAGGAATTTTAGTTATAATGGCATTAATTTTACTAATCCTCTGGCTTGTTCAACAGATTGACAATAACAGAAAGGGAGGAGGAAGATGAGAAAGTATAAAATCTCTATATCTGGAATGCATTGTGCTTCATGCGCAGGAAACGTAGAGAAAAGCTTGAGAAAGGTGCAAGGTGTAAAAAATGTTTCTGTCAGTTTACTTACAAATAAAGGAATTGTAGAAGCCGAAGACTCTGTTTCAGAAGATTCGCTGAAACAAGCAGTTGCGCGAACAGGATATAAAGCCTTAGAAATAAAATCTGAATAATATGGAACATAACGAGGAACCAATTGAAGAGCGGGAGATACGTCTCTGGAAACGCAGATTGTGGGGCGCATGGGTACTTGCAATACCTATAGCAATTTTAATGATTTTTGAGAGGTTTTTTGATTTCATGCCTTTTGGAGAGAGTACGTCTCTGATAATATTGATACTTGGCTTTCCGGTTGTGTTTTTCTTTGGGTGGGACACAATCAGGGGAGGAATAAGGGGGCTGTTCACATTCTACTTCAATATGGATTCTTTAATTGCACTAGGAACAATTATCGCCTATGCAACAGGAATACTGCAGTTCTTTATAGCAGTTGAAGATTATTCAGGGGTTTCTGCTATGATTATGGCTATATTTATTGCCGGGAAGTATATAGAGACAAAAGCCCGTGGAAAGGCTAGTCAGGAAATAAAGAAATTGCTTGAACTTGGAGCTAAAAATGCAAGAGTTTTAAGGGGGAAAGAAGAAGTTGAAATTCCCATATCTGAAGTCAAAGTTGGAGATGTCATGGTGATAAAATCAGGAGAGAAAATACCGACTGACGGCATTGTAATACGCGGACAAAGTGCAGTAGATGAGAGTATGATTACCGGAGAGAGTATGCCTGTTGAAAAGAAAGCAAAGGATACTGTAATAGGTGCTACCATTAATCAAGATGGCATATTATACGTCAAGGCGAGTAAAGTTGGAAGCGACACTTTCTTAGCCCATATAATTGAATTAGTTGAAGAAGCACAAGGTACAAAAGTTCCTATACAAAAAGTGGCCGATAAGGTCACAAATATTTTTGTTCCTGCAATATTAATTCTTGCGGCTCTCACATTGCTTGGCTGGGGATTTTTTTCAGGTGATTGGAGCAGGGCAATCGGAGTCGGAATATCAGTTCTTGTCATAGCGTGCCCGTGTGCTTTAGGCCTTGCAGTTCCTATCGCATTAATGGTTGGCTCCGGGATGGGAGCTAAAAAAGGAATTCTCATAAGAAAAGGCGAGGCAATACAGACAATGAAAGAAGTAAAGGCAGTTGTATTTGATAAGACTGGAACAATTACAAAAGGAAAGCCTGAAGTTACAGATTTCGTAACTGAAGTAAAGGAAGTATATTTCTGGGAGATTGCTGGAAGTCTTGAATATTTAAGCGAACACCCTATTGCGAAAGCCATCGTTGCAAGAGCGGGATTAAAGAAATATATGAAAGTAAGCGGTTTTGCTACATTGCGAGGCAGAGGTCTAGAAGGTAAAATCGGGAGCAAGAATATTGCAATAGGAAACAGGACATTGATGAATGAGAAGAAAATATCTCTTAAAGAAATTGAAAGGCAGATAAGCAAATGGGAAAAAGACGGCAAGACTACAATGATTGTCTCTGAAAATAAAAAAATTATAGGTGCAATTGCAGTTGCTGATGCTGTAAAGGATGATTCTATAATAGCAATAGCCGCACTTAAAAAGAGAGGATATAGAACTATAATGATAACAGGAGACAATGAGACAACTGCCAAAGCAATTGCCAGACAAGTTGGCATTGAAGAAGTTGTCGCAAATGTTCTCCCTGAAGACAAGGCGAAAAATGTAGAGCAGATTCAAAAAAGAGGAATGGTCGCCTTTGTAGGTGATGGAATTAATGACGCTCCGGCAATGAAACAAAGCAATGTAGGAATAGCTATGGGCTCCGGAAGCGATATTGCCATAGAAGCAGGAGATATAGTGTTAGTTAAGGGCTCTCTTGTTGGGGTTGTGCAGGCAATAAATTTGTCAAAAGCAACATTCAGAAAGATAAAACAGAATCTATTCTGGGCATTTGGGTATAATGTTATTGCCATTCCTCTGGCTGTTGCAGGAGTCCTCAATCCAATAATTGCTGAACTGGCTATGGCTCTCTCAAGCATAAGCGTTGTTACGAATGCTAATCTTCTAAGAAGAAAAAAGATATAAATATATCGGCTGGATATTTCTATGATTGAAGTGGGCGAGAGGCATATTCTGCAAGCTCTTTAAGGGGGATTCTTTGTGCTATATACCATGTAGATTTATCCATTTTTATAACCATATCGCGTGCTATATTAGAATCCGGCAGGACATGAATAACTGCTTGCGCTGGCGTTGACTCATAAGATATCTTAGGAAATAATCTAGCTAAATTTGTCATATCCAACAAAATAGCTAAAAGTCCGTCTTTTAAAATACTGCTTTCATACTTTGACTGCCCCAAATAAAGAAAGTTATTATCTTGAGTAAATGGATAGCCATTAAGGGGTTTAGAAGACAAGAGCTCGCCGGCATAACGGTTAAGCTGGTGAGCATTGTATAATCCATTAACCGGGCAAACGTAAAAGTGGCGCTGCAATCCCGATTTTAGGTCTCTTTGATTTTCATCAATAGGCACATCTTGAGTCATTATGACCTGCCCTTTGCTTTGAAGATTCATAAGAATATCAAACATATTCATTATTTTTATCATATGCATCTCTTCTTAAAGATTATTGTTCTTGAACATTTACCTAGTCTAAAGAAATAATTTGTGTTCTTTTTCAATTTTATTCATACCTTAAAGCATCTACTGTTTTTATTCTGCTTGCTCTCCAGGCGGGCCAGACACCTGAAAAAGCCCCTATAAGAAAGGCAAATATAAGACAGCCAATTATAAGGTATCCTGGAAAAGACACTTGCAATAGAGTTGTTCCTAAGGAATTCTCTGCGTAATATTCAATTCCTTTTCCTATTATCATTCCGGTGAGTATTCCGAGCAGTCCACCTATAAATCCAAGCAATCCAGATTCTATGAGAAATATAGTGAGTATGTCTCTACGTTGGGCTCCGACTGCTTTCATTACACCTATCTCACGAGTTCTTTCTAGGACTGATGTGTACATAGTGTTGGCAATTCCTATTGCTCCAACAAGAAGAGAAATTGCCGCTACTCCTACCAGAAAAGCAGTGATTATATCAAGTATTGTGCCAAAACTTGAGAGAAGCTCTTCCGGCGTTAAAATTGTAAAATCCTGATTTGCCCTATCTACATTGCGCACATTTCTCAAACGCTTCTCAACCCGCAATGCAACATTATTCAATTCTTGAGGTGAATTAGTCTGTACAATAATCTGGTCAATGCGGTCGGTAATATTAAACAGCTCTCTAAATTCTCCTAGATGCATATAGATTAATCTGTCGTCATTTGGATTGCCTAGAGATTTTAAGACTGTCCTTACCTCAAACTCTTGTCCGTTAATTAGAATTTTATCTCCTGCATTCAAAGGGTGTTCAAATAAATTGTTGTGTTTATACTGGCTGCCAATCATCACGTCTCTTGTATCACCTTTATGAATAAGACGCCCCTCTTCAGCTTTGTATGCCTCTATCTCCTCAAAAACTGCACTTTTCTCTTCTGGAAGCCCAATAACGGGAACATATCTCCTTTGAGATTTTACTTTTACTTCCGCATTTGCGGCTGTCCAATATGATACGTCTTTTACTCCGCTGACTTTCTCCACGGCATCAACATCAGATATTGAAAGAGAAACTGCCCCTCCGCTTCCCGGACCTGCAATTTGCCCTCTTGGAAATATAAAGAATTTGTCTGTGCCTAAGACTCTGAACTGCTCCTCAACTGCCTTTTCAAGACCAAGAGAAAGACTAACAAGGAGAAAGAGAGTTGCAATTGCAATTAAAATACCCAGAAGCGTTAAAAACGAACGCAGTTTTCTTTTTTTCAAGTTGCGCAATGCTAATGTTAAGTAGTCAGTTATCATTTTATTTTTCTCTTCTCAACTATTTCTTTTAGTACTCTTGTGAAAGAATCACTAATAAAACCACTACACCATTTATCAGCAGAATTTCTACAATTCCCTGAGATATTATCCAGACATTCTATAGTATTCCTTATTAATATGTAAGAATTTGGAGTATTTATTCTTAGATTACGGTAAATTCTTTTGATTGCATCATGTATACTACAGAATTTACCGTCCAGCGAATTCTGCCGCAGAATGGCACAATTATCAGAATTCGCTGTAATAAGATGTTCCTCTATTGGTCTGACAAGAGAAAGATGCAGAGAATATATGTCATAATCTCTTGGCAAACCTTCGGCCGGCATTTTAGGTTCTGCCATCAAATGTAGTTCTTCATTTTCATAACAAATCAATTCACTTGCTGTAATTAATGCCTTGTAAATGGGCTCATTATCAAGAATAAATATCTTAATCATTTTATTTCTTTAAGAAGATATACATTAAAGCAACACGTTTGCTTGGCATTTCTTCCTTCATTTCCTCCCTGTATGCTCTGAATTTTTCTTCCAATGTCGCATTTTTTCTGACGTGCAATAAACCTTGTCTTGTCCAGCTTTCTATTAGACCTAGAGTAAATTCATAATCGTTTGGTCTGAATATCCTAAATTCTTCCATATTCTTAACTGGCTCAAATAAACTTCCAATATCTCTAGATATGCTTATCTTAAAATTAGATTTTCTTCTATCTCTTTCTAAAAAATCCATTGCCCCCCATAAAGAAAATTTATTATCTGTATAGACTTGTGATGCAGTATGATGATAATTATTAGCTATAAGCCATCCTCCCGAAGATAAGTGCTTTGTAGCCCATTTCGCATGGACTGCCGGATTAAGCAATATTAATAAATCATGAGCTTGCTCTGGTCGATATTCTCTTATATCTTGCTTAATTGCATTTAATCCGTGTTTTTTCAAAGCTTTAACACACCCCTTATTTCCTTCTTCGCTATCAACAAATGTAATATCTCTAAATACTATGGAAGGGCTTGCATCATATCCGCATGAAGGATAAAGAACTGAATTTGGAGAATATACTTCGTCTCTAAATGCTGTATAAATTGCAATTGAATCTCTTCCAAATTCAAGTTTGGGAGTAATATTCTTTTTAATCATTTTGTTAAATCCTCTGTATCTTTAATAATATCAGCTTTCAAAGTAGCTTCTAAAGATGAAATTCCATTATCTCTCAATGTCTCAAATAATCTCTCCGCATGTGTTATAAGTATTTGTTTTGTTACTCTCATTTTCTCAATGCCTCCACAGGATGCAAACGTGAAGCCTGCCAAGCAGGTATGGCACCTGCAGTAATGCCTAAAATAGTTGAGAAAAGCACTGTGCTTCCCAAAAATAAAAGTGAGAGGTCTAGAGTGAAAATCTCAGAACCTAAAAATTGGTTGGCTGCTCCAGACGCCAGAAATGCGAATGCCAAGCCAAGAGCGGAACCTAAAATGCCTCCTATAAGCCCGAGTAAAGCCGCTTCAATAATAAAAATAATCAATATTGCCTGATTTTTAGCTCCGACTGACTTCATTATTCCAATTTGCTTAGTGCGCTCTACGACAGAAGTAAACATGGTATTGGCAACTCCTACAGTTCCTATAAGGAGGGAAATTGCGGCGATGCCGGCAACTACTATATTAATTATATTTAATATTGTCTGAACTGCATCAAGAGCTTTTATTGGAGTTTCCACAGAAAAGTCCTCCTCTCCTTCATCAATATTCCTATCTCGGCGCATCTTTCTCGTTATATCCTCTGCCACCTGCTCAATTCTTTTCTCGTCTTGCACTTGCACTACAATCAAGTCCATTTCATCTTTAATATCTAATATATCTTCCATGTCTTTCTCAAACATAAATATGGCTCCGTTGAACTGAAAACTGCTCATCTTCTTCAAAATACCTACAACTTCAAACTCCTGCCCTTGTATTATAAGTGATGAACCTATGCGGATGTCTTTCCCAAATCTATCCTTGTCTGAAAAGTCACTCCCAAAGAGAACTCTGCCATGATCGCTTGTTTCCGGAAGTCGTCCAAAAGAAGCTTCCATGCTAAAGCTATCATATAAATAATCTAAATCGTCTTGCGATTCCGGCAAAGAGCCGATATATTCAAATCTAGTCATTTCATTATATTCAACTCGTGCAACACGAATAAGCCTACTTATCACGCGGTCAACGCCCCTAACACTTTGAATTAATTTCAAATCATGCTCATTAAGTTTCTTAATAGATGTACTTCCTGGTGGGCCAAATCCTGTTTCCACATTAGTTACAACAAGTCTATCAGTGGACAAAACTGAAAATTGACCTGTAATTGCCGTTTCAAGACCTTGTCCTAGAGTTATAAGCGCGACAACTGCGGCGATGCCTATAATAATGCCAAGCAATGTAAGCCAAGTACGAATACCTCTCTGGCTGATATTGCGCAAAGCAAGGAAGATATAATCACGCATGTTATAAATTCTCTTCTTTGAGAATCTCTTCAATTGTACGTGTGAAATCTGCAAGAAGACTAGGTCTATCTCCGTTGCGAGAGTTATAAAGATTCCACTCTAAATATTCTCCACTCTCGCTGTATCCTCTAATACGCATGCCACGGCGTTGTGAAATCTGCTTTCTTGTGCCTAGTGCAAATAGCCAGAGAACTGTATTGTCTCTTAAATCTGTTTTTCCCAAGTAATATCCTGTCTCATGTTTTTTAGAGATTAAAGAATATTGATTTCCTGGACTAAGAATGGTTTTATTAGGTATGAATTCTGGAGGTTCCATTATTGCCTCTTCTGTGCGGCGGCAAGAGATTTTTTTCTTCTTATGCGGCGACGCACTATACGCACAACTATAAATATGATAATCAGTATTGAAATAATTGAAATATATAATAAAGTATTGGTGCGCTCAATAATGCCTCTTTCTATCGCTTCTTCACGGGTATATATTGTTAAAGACTCCTGCACAACCGAAATGCGCTGTTGATTATTAAAATCGCGGTATTCTATAGTCGCTTCAACTATGGGATTTTCTGAAGTATAAATTACTTCGAAAGATGCGCTTTCAAAATCATTTGCATCTATATCTCCTATGTATAAAGTAGTATCTGAAAGAGCAGTAAATCCATTTGGAACAAGCCTGACATTTACATAGCGTGCATCAGCAAATCCATTGTTTATAATCCTAATTATCAGAGTATCTTTTTCCTTAATTACGGGTTTTTCTGCGATTACAACACTTGCAAGCTCAACACTTCCCTCAATGCGAACTCCAATAACTCCAGTTTTTGCCCTGCTTATGTTTTCATATGAGAGAGTGTAAGGAATCTGGTAATCTCCGGGTGTTGCAGTTGGTGCGGCTCTTATTAAAAAAGAAAAATCTTCCGTATCATCTTCTTCTATCTCGTCTATGCTTGACTCCGAGCTTCCGACAATAGCAAATGGCAGTTCCTGCAGATGCAATGAAAGAGAAACATCCTCTATGTCTTTATTAAGCGTGTTTTCTACAAAAATCTTCAATATGCCTTCTTCTCCAGGCATTAGTTCTGGGGCATCAACGTCTGTTATAACGAGTGCAAGTGCGCTTTGCACCATTATCAGAGTTATCAAAAAAGCAATAGCTAAATTCTTCATAGACTCCTTAAATAATCAGCATTTAAAAATCTTTCTTATGAATAAACTTTATAGTAGTTACATAAGAAATGTTTATAAACCTTAAATTTCTTAGGAAAGTATGCAATACAGCAATAAACAAGTTGAAGTGAGAAGAATGGTTGAGCAAAATAAGCCGTTCACAGGTTGAATTATAAAAGCGATGCCTTTTTTACTCGTAGAAGGAAGATCGCCCTGGACTGCTGTAAGATTTATGAAAGAAAGAATTGCACATGCTAATGAATTTCCAGATCTGCTAAGTAATCTTAGTGTTTCTGATTTAATTGTTTATGATTCAAGTGAAACTCCACGAGGCAAGACCTTAGAGTATAACGATAAAATTATTCATATGCTGAAAAGAGGGCTATTTCTTCTTCCTTGTAACTTTCTCAACTTTGCCGTCTTTAAGCCAGTAAATTGTCTTTGCGTGTTCCTGGGCGAGATGTGGGTCGTGAGTTACCATAATGATTGTTTTGCCTTTTTTGTTTAGGTCCTCAAGAAAATTAAGAACTTTTTCTCCGGTTTTTGTGTCTAAATTGCCTGTTGGCTCGTCTGCAAGAATTACGTCTGGGTCATTAGACAACGCTCTCGCAATTGCAACTCTTTGCTGCTGTCCTCCTGAAAGCTGGTTGGGATAATGTTCTC
>JAGVXD010000004.1 GCA_018303945.1 Candidatus Pacearchaeota archaeon | reverse complement strand
AATTCTTTTCTGATATCCTCTTTTTTCATATAGTTTGCAGGAAATCATCAGCAAACTATTTTTCGGTTAGCTACTGACATATGTCAGTTGCTTCTACACTATTGTTCCCGAGGAATTAATCTTTTAGAAGAATGGCATTTACCAAGCCTTCCTGACTTGGGCGGTTAGTAATGCGAGCCTTACCTAATGAAGTTTCGATAATTGCTCCCTTCATAAGGCGATTCTGACGTGCAAGAAATTTATTTTGGGGAGTTTCTTCAACATTGACAATCTTAGCTTTCTCAGTCTTTTTCCCAACAAGAACATTTACCGTGTCAGTTTTTATTAAAACTAATTTTATGTTTCCACCGCGAGTCTTTAGTTCCTTCTTTTTTGTTTCTCCCAATATTACTTCGCGCTGCTGCTTAGGTCTTTCATATAGGCGGAGCTTTCGCTTTTTGTGATAAATTCCTCCAGTGATTTTCTTTCCCCTATTCATACTATCAATGAAAAATCATGCTTTAAATAACTTTTGGAATAAGAGCCAGCTTGCTTTTATGAATTATTTTCTGTTTTCTTTTGTATCTTTTTCATGAGGACTATATTCAAGATATATTCTAAAACTTGATTCATCTATCTTTTCAAGCAAATATCCTATTTTTGAACTTGTGTAAATATGCAAATCTATTGCAAGCAAACATATATATGTATATTTTTGCTTTTTCAATTCTTCTTTCGTGATTATTTTCTCTAATTTCATTATGTTATGAGTCTTTCATAGTAATTAAAATGTACTTTTATCGTTGGTGTGTTGAACTCTCGGGAGAAAAGAGCGAAAAATTAGTAATATGGTAAATTCTGTTGATTGTATCATTTTTAGTACACATTACTTATAGCTCACGGAGTGGAAGTTATCCAGACAGAGAACTGCGTAGGTTGTAGCTCACTTTGTACGCAGTTCTCTTTATCAGAATTCGCTGTATGCGAACAGAAATATGGTGTTGAGTGACGATACATTTAAATAGGGTCGGTAATGAATGCAGATATGGTTCAGAAAATTGAGCGTCCATTAGACTTGCTCAACGCTTCAAAAGGCAAGGAAGTTTTAGTGCAGCTTAAAGGAGATAAGCAGTATGTTGGGACATTGATGGCCTTTGATATTCATATAAATATAGTTTTGGACAATGCAAAGGAAGTTGCAGACGGCAATGTCAAGAAAAATATAGGGCTTACTTTCTTACGTGGAGATACAATAATATTTATTTCTCCCGCTTCTACAAATCTTAAGTAAGATGATACATAAGATGTTTATAATAAGAAATGGATAGTTTGTTGAGGGCTGATGGTCAATTATATTTAGATATTCTCAATGATATTAGAGAAGTTGTCATAGATTATAGTGGGGCAGTAACCAGATATGGACATCATTTTACTATTAGAACTCCGAGCTCTCTGGCACCAGTACATATTTATCCCGATTCCAGAATTATTGTGTATTATAATAATGAAGCAATAAATCTAGCTCGCTATTTGCAATCAGCACTTCGTAAAAATAATTTGGAATTTGGAGTTGAGATGCACAATCTTTGCAATCAGCGCAATGAACTGCAAAGAGAATCTCTTTCGGCAATTCGTTTTCTAAAGTGATATTACATCAAGGTCTTTTACCAGTTTGGTATTTTTGAATATCTTTCTGGCTTCTTTTTCTATGATTGAAGGATTATGTTCGTATCTTTGGGAGAGATGCGTCAAAATTAATTTTTTTACTTTAGCTTTCTTGGCTATTTTTGCGGCATCCCACGCAGTTAAATGCTTATATTCCGCTGCTTTCTGCTTTTCTTCTTTTGCAAAAGTAGCTTCTGCAATGAGGATGTCGGAGTTTAAAGCAATTTTTACTGCATTTTCATTGAAGGCAGTATCTAATATTACTGCAACTTTTCTGCCTTTTTCCAGATAGCTTATATCTTTTGATTTTATTTTTTTCCCATTCCAGACAATGTCTTTACCTTCCTGCAATTCTTTAAGAATTGGAGAGTTGGGCAGATTATATTTTTTCAGTTTGCTTTTTTTCAGGCGTCTTTTATCTTTATATGTTATGGAATATGCATATGTGGGAGTTCCATGATTCATAGGGAGGGCTTCAATTTTAAAATTAGAGTTCTCAAATACTATTCCAGAGTTCTCTTTTACTTCAGCTATTATCTTAAAATCCTTGAAAATTCTCTCCATAAGCTGTATATTATGCGCAGTATTTGGAGGGCC
The DNA here is from genome assembly GCA_018303945.1 of Candidatus Pacearchaeota archaeon. Classification (GTDB taxonomy): domain Archaea; phylum Nanobdellota; class Nanobdellia; order Pacearchaeales; family GW2011-AR1; genus JAGVXD01. The sequence continues at coordinate 44,086 of JAGVXD010000004.1, read as the reverse complement.
GTGGATTCGAAGAGTTTTATTATATCCAGACATTGCTAAAGTCTGAAACAATCCCGGGATTCCCAGAACATGGTCTCCATGCCAATGAGTTATTAAAAGGCGTGTTAGTTTTACAGGGTTGTTTCCGGAAAACTTGAACTGGCGTTGAGTTCCTTCTCCACAATCTATAAGAATACGTTCATCGGCTTTTTCCACCAGGATTGCCGTATGATTGCGTTTTTCAGTTGGCACAGCATTTGCAGTTCCGAGGAATGTTATCTTAACCTGCTCCATTTTAAGTATAATAAAATGCTCTTTATATAAGTTACTGCCGTCGAAGGTTTTATAAAAAGCTTTTACGTTGGATAAACATGGCGAGAAGAGAGGTTAAAATTTTCTTTGCAACTTTGATATTATTAAGCTTAGTTCTAGCTACTATTCAAGTTGCAAGTTTTGGCACATTAACAGGAAGAGCTATAATGTCTGGGGAGCAAGTCCTTACTAATAGCAACATTGAGGCGGAAGCTTTTGCCGAGAAAGAATTTACATATATCTATCTTTATTCAAGAGGTTCTTCTGAATTTCCAAATCATATATCTGTAAGTTATTCAGTTGATAACGGCAGGGGCGGAAAGTATCATGGAAGTCAGGAGATATTGAGTGGAAGCGAGAGTCCATATATAAGCAAACTCTACACACCAAGTTTGGATGAGGGCTCTTCAGTAATTGTTGAGACAATAAGCGGAGGGGAAATAGAGCAAATTAGCTTGCCTATAAGCAAGAATAAAATTAATATTATAAGCGGGAGAGCCATTGGCAGTTCTCCCAGAACCCCAATCTTATACGCAGGTTTGGTTTTAATGGCTATATTCATAATTAGCTACGTCACTATAGCCAGACTAAGAAAGCGTTCAATGCATACTTTAGCCGCAGGCATAGACTCAAGGTTTATTCAGCTTAGAGACTTAAGCAGATAAAATACCTGATTTTCCATAACAGCGAGATTTAAATACTACTTTTGGGAAATTAACTTATGCTCCCGTAGCTCAGCCTGGATAGAGCATTGGACTTCTACTTAGGAACTATGGTTCCTTGAAGTTCAACTTCCTTCAAGAGCCTTAAAGGAGGAATCCAAGGGTCGCAGGTTCAAATCCTGTCGGGAGCGTTCTTTTTATGCCTATTATCAGTGTCAAGAAAACTGACATAAATTTAAGTAATTCTTGAGTGTGCTCAAGAACCAAACACGCTACTTATTTAAGTGGGTGATTCTTGACATTCCAGTATCTTTTATGAGAATTAGCAGATTGTCCAAGGAAGAGATAAGAAAGAAGTATGATTCTTTCTCTAAGATGTATGATTATTCTGAAATCTTTTTTAACCTCTTTATTGGAAGAGCAAGAAGGAAGATGATAAGCAAGGCAAGTGGCAAGGTGCTTGAAATAGGAATAGGCACAGGAAGCAACATAAAATACTATCCTTATAACTGCACGCTTACTGGAATTGATTTAAGCGAGGGAATGCTTAATATTGCAAGAAGAAAAGCGGAGAAGTTAGGAAAGAAATTGAATCTGATAAAAGGTGATGCAGAAAATCTGCCTTTTAAGAATGGAGAGTTTGATTATGTCATCGATACACTTGGGCTTTGCACTTATCCTGATCCCATTAAGGCATTAAAGGAAATGAAAAGAGTTTGCAGGAAAAGTGGGAGAATTTTATTATTGGAACATGGAGCAAGCAACAGCAAATTTGTCAGAAGATTGCAGGCGAGAAGAGAAAGCAAGCAGTATAGTCTTATTGGATGCCATTTGATGAGAAATCCTGAAGAGCTGGTAGGGAAAGCAGGATTTAAAATTGCAAGTTGTGAAAGAAAATTTTCTGGGATTTTTTATATAATTGAAGCCGGAGTGTGATAATTTTATTTGTTGACAGTAAAACTTTGTTATAGATATAGCTATCTATTTCTTCTAAGAAGGTATAAAATATAGATTAGAAGAACAATAAGCAAGGCTGCAAGAAACCAAGAAATAAACGGTTCTATCAAATAACCAAAAAATGACATCAGGAATACTATCGGAATCATTCCAATGAAAGTTACAATAGCGAACGCGACAACATTAATTCTAGTTAAACCTGCTGCATAACTAACTAGGTCAAAAGATACTTGGGGCATAATTCTTGTTATAAAAATTATATAAAGTATATTTTTATTGTCCTTTCCTTTTATTTTATTATAAAAAGAATTGTTCTCGAGCTTTTTTCCTATAATATCTTTAAAGAAAAATCTTGCCACTAGAAAAGCAAGAACTGCCCCTATTGTAGCGCTTATAAGTGTGTAAAACATTCCCTTCCATGGACCAAAAGTTATTCCTGCTAGGATTGCTAAGGGGGAGGCGGGTATGGGTGCAATCAATATTGCAATTATCATCATAATCATGTAGATTATAACTCCGTAGGGCGATTGAATTATAGACTCTGCATTTTCATATAACGAAGAAATCTTTGGAAGAAAAACAAGAGTTGTAATAATTAGTATAATTAAAATTATTATTTTTGTATATTTATGCGTCATTTTGAGATATACTTTAGCAAGATAACTTAGATTAATAAACTTTAATCTTCTGCTTGCTTATGTCTTTGATTTCACACAAGTTCTTGATGTCAAGTGTCTGACAAACCACGCACTAAAGTGCGTGGAACATCATGAAAAAGGAACATTATCGCATGATGGCGCTTTTATTGCTAATTATGGTGTTGAAGGCTCAGAGAAATTAGATGCTATTGCTAAAGCATTTAAACTTAAACCATATTCTTGTATAGTTAAGAATACTACTGATAAGCAAGTTCAAAGCCTTTCTGCGTTGGTCACGGGCGAGCTCATTGGAGACGTCAGGCTTGATGCAGACTTCTATATCAATGGCATCGACTGGAAGGGTTATGTTCTTTTGGTATACGGTTTTATTTTAAGTGCCTAAGCCGGCGCGTAAAAAATTAAATAGGTTTATTTTAAAACTTTATTCGAAAGTTGTCAAGAATAGTAAGCTTACATAAAATAGGTAAATACTTATAGATTAAGAGAGCAAGTAAAGAGAGATATGAATAACTACCCCTCTTTGTTACAGAAAACTGCATTGATTAGGTTGCAATTTGCATGCAGTTTTCTGTCTGGATAACTGCCAGAGCATGTTACTTGATTAACGCAGTTATCCATATCTAAGCAATGCAATTATCCGTAATTGATGCAATTTGGGATAAAATAAGCTTTGAATAGGTGTCTTTTACTTTATAGTTCAAGAAAGAGATAATTATATTAATCATTTATATTTGCTTTAATAATGGGAAAAAGTGAGATGTTAAAAGAGCTAGAGGAAGAATGCCGAAAGGCAGATATGCCTTTGAAGGAAGGCGCGACGAACTTAGTTTTTGGGAAGGGAAAAGCAGACGTGGAAATTGTCTTTATTGGAGAGGCACCCGGACATAATGAAGATATTCAGGGAATGCCTTTTGTTGGTACGGCTGGAAAAAATTTAGATAAGTTATTGCATAAGGTAGGACTCTCACTTGATGATGTTTATATAGCAAACATATTGAAATACAGGCCCCCGCAGAACAGAAATCCCAGCACAGAGGAGATAAAGGTGCATACACCATGGCTTATAGAGCAGATTAAGATTATAAGACCCAGAGTTGTCTGCTCTCTTGGGAATTATGCCACAAAGTTCTTTCTTGCAGGATTAAATCCTGAAAACATGGATAAGCAGCCCGGAATTACGCAAGTGCGTGGAAAAGTTAGAGAGCTCGAGTTTGACGGGATGAAATTTAAATTAATTCCTCTTTTTCATCCCGCAGCTATAATTTACAACAGAAAACTAATTGAAGAATGGGATAAAGACATGGAGATTGTCAAGAAGGAGATTGCCCAGAAGAGATTGTAAGCGATTACCCAGATTTAGGAGCATCACGAATTTTTATGAATTTGTAATGCGCTTCTTTCGTTGGATTTTTACATTCCGGACAGAAAAGATTTAAGGTGTAGATATAATTTTTATGATTCATGCACACTTTTAATTTCATTTTATATTATCCAAATTCTGATTTATAATTATCGGCTTAAAAGCACATATTTCATCCTGCATAATGTTTTCAGGTATGTCATTAAAGAGAAATATTTTCTTTCCAAGCTCCCATGCTTTTGACATCTCAAGAAAAGTTGCTCCACCTATATAATTTTTTATACCTTTTTTCTCCATATTTAGAACCAATATGGCATCATTTACAGATATCTTTTCTTTTTGCAATCTAATCATATTTGCTTTCCAATTTTCATGTTCTTCTTTCCCTCCTGCCTTGATTCTTTCTTCTGCCATTGGCTCTTCATAACTGTTTGGAAGTGTAATTAAATGTCCTTTAGATTCTAGTTTTTCTTTTATTGGATGAATTCTGTCGTAAATATATTTGCTGCAACAGATGAATATTCTCATTTCTCTTTTACCTCAAAGTGAGCTTTTTTTTCTTTAGCCTTTTTTTCTATTAAAGCAAGAGCCGCTTCAACTTTGTGTTCTGCATTCTTAAAGTCAGAACCCTTTGCAGCAAGAGAGAATTTTGAGGAACCAAGATAACTTATATTTACGTCAGGGACATTAAGTATTTCTTTTATATCAAGCAGACCAGAATCAGAATTTGTCTTAAGTATGCATATTTTTTTCACTTTTTTCTCCCTTTCTTCTTTTTCTTCCAACAGCTCTACTAATTTCTTAGCCTCTTTTTTATCGAAGAATTTTTCAGCAATAGAAGGATTTTGCCTTAAGTTGTCAAAAAACTCCCATAATTCATATTTCTCCCTTATCAGTTTAATAGATTCCTGAGGACTTTTAGACACGGTCTTTAGTATACTTGCGAGAGTCTTTTCTTTTTTATATCTCTCCTGCATTTCTTCTCTTTCTTTTCCGGTAACTCTTCTTAATGATAGATGCTGGTGACCATCTTTGTCCACACTTAATACTTTACAGACAATCCTTTTATTCGGAAAAACGTATTCACGAAGATTTCTAATGCGTCCGGCTGCAATTTCTGACATAGCAATCGTACCCTCTCCATCACCATCTATATTTACAAATATTATCGTACCCTCTATCCTTTTGACCATGCACATTACTATTTCATCTTCTTTAAAGCTCATAGGACTCCTCTTACCGGTGCTCTTACTTTAGCTCGTCCACCAGTACTTTTGCTAAGAAGATAATTGCATTTGAAACATTTCACTTCATAAGATGCATTGCTAAATATAATCTGCCTATTTCTACATCTTGGGCAGGAGACTTGCAGAAATTGCTTTTTTCTCATGTTTTAGTTAGAATGCATCCTCTTTTAAACTTTTACTACTTCAATCTCTAGAACTTTTTTAAGTTCTTCAATAAATTTATCTTCGTGATCTTTTGAGATAAGGCATCCTGCTGCATTTGGGTGTCCTCCAACTTCTCCTCCCAGTGGCGCAATTGCCTGCGTTAGAATCTCCCGAACGTTTCTTCCCTCTCTTCCAGCAATTCTTGCAGATACTTTTATTTTATTCTCATTGTATGCCAGAGCCACTATAATCATACCTTCTGAATAAGTTGGTGAGTTGGAGATAATTGAAGCCACAGTCCCTATAATCGTGTCTTTGATATTATTTCTTCCATTAATTATAGTGTAATTTTTCCCCGATATTTTATCAGTTTCAGAAACGTATTTTAAAGCACTTACCAAGCTTTGCTTATAATCTATGTATATTTTTGCTGCTTCTTCTTTAAGAGAGCTGTCTCCAAGGCAAAAACCAAGAGCGACACTTGGGTGGTCCATTCGGCTGCATGCATTTATCAAGGCAGATATTTCCCTGGCATCTTCTAGCTTATTGAATAGTTTTACAAGAAATAGATTGCCTATTAATTTGTCAGACAAATCTTCTCCAGTTGTTTTTAACATTATAGCTGTTATAAGGCTACGCATTTCTTCTTCAGTAAGTTCCGAGAGTGACTTAAACTTGCCATTAATTTTTGGAATTCTTGCATCACTAAGCACTTCAAGAACTCCCCTATATGAGCCAGTCACTCCGGGAATATATGGGTTTGAGGAATACTCAAGGGCTTTGTCAAGGGAGCGGGTTGAAGGATATATTTTAAGCCCGCGTTTGACTATTGCTTCTGCATCTTTTATTATTTCATCATAAGCTCTGCCTAAGTTTTTGTCCATCATGTCTCCAACCATTCCTATTATAGCCAAATGCGCCAAATCCTTATTATGTTCCGATATGCATTTTGCTGCTAAGTATGCTACTCCCGCCCCAGATATTGGCTCTGCGTTTTCAAGAAGAGGATTTATCATTGTTACATTTGAAGGTATTTTTTGAGTTATTTCGTGATGGTCAAATATGAAAATTTCTGTTTTTTTATTTTCTAAATACTGCAGGCTACCTGAAGCAAGATCCAGAAATACAATTGGGCCTTCTTCAGGCAGAGATTTTATAAATTCTTCATCTAAACCCTTCACTATTTGCAGAGAAAATTTTTTATTCCAACGCTGAAGTGCACGGGAGAATATTGCTGCCGAGGTTATACCATCCGCATCATAATGACTTATTACTTTAATGGGTCGGACATAGCTTAATTTATCAATACTATTTAGAGCTAATTTAATTTTATCTAACATACCTCTCACTAATATTTTAATTATTTAACCATCCAGAGTTTTTTGGTTAATGAGCGCTTGGCGGTATAATCGTGGGAGTGTTTTGAAATATGCGATTCAAGCTGCTTTATTCTTTCTTTAGTGTAATCTTTGTCTGTTTTAACCTCTTTTTGGGAGATTTTGAGTATTTGAGATATTCTCTTTCCCAGTAATTTTGCTTTTGGAACTCCGTATTTATCTCGCAAGATGAGCCCTATTTTAGCCGGAGGTTCTCCCTGCTTATGCAAATCTACAATTATCTTCTCTAATTCTGCTGGCTTTAAAGTTACCCAGTTAGGCTGAACTGAAGCACTTTGCTTTGCCTCTTCATCAGATTTTTCCTTTGTCATGATAAGTTGTGTAAGTAATGTCTTAAAAAGGTTGCGGTGGCAGGAAATTAGTAGTTTCATAGCAAACTTTAAATTCTGAACAAAGGTCAGTTGTGTATGACTAGAGTTATAAAAAATCCAGAAGATAATGCGGGGAGATTTAACTTTAAAGATATAGAGAGAAAGTGGCAGAAGAAGTGGGAAGAAGAAAGGGTTTTCGAGGCAAAAGAAGACTCTAAGAAGAGGAAATATTACGTGCTTGAGATGTATCCCTATCCTTCTGCAAGTTTTTTACATATAGGGCATGTGAGAAATTATACAATCGGCGATATATATGCAAGATATAAGAGAATGAAAGGGTTTAATGTTCTTTATCCTATGGGATATGATTCTTTTGGATTGCCTGCTGAAATTGCTGCGAAAAAAGAAGGAATTCATCCTGAGAAATATACTAATAATTCTATAAAGCAGATAATGGTCTATCAGAAAGCGTTAGGGAACAGCTATGACTGGAGCAGGGTAATTGCAAGTCATGAGCCTGAATATTACAAGTGGAATCAGTTTTTCTTTTTGAAGATGTTTGAGAAAGGGCTTGCATATAGAAAGAATGCCCCTGTAAACTGGTGTGAGAATTGCCAGTCTGTTCTGGCGAATGAGGAGTCTGAAGGAGGAAAATGCTGGAGATGCGGAAACGAAGTTGTTCAAAAAGATTTAGAGCAGTGGTTTTTTAAAATTACAGATTATGCTGACAGGCTGTTGAAGGATCTGGATAAAATAGAATGGCCTGAAAGAATAAAAGAAATGCAGAGAAACTGGATTGGAAGAAGCGAAGGAACTCTTGCTAAATTTTTTTTCAGAGATAGTAAAGATTCTCTAGATATATTTACAACCAGAATTGATACAATATTTAGCGTGACTTTTCTGGTAATGGCTTCCAATCATCCACGTGTTAAAGAATTTGTAAGAAATACAAAATATGAGAAGGAGTATACTTCCTTCATGAAACGTTTAGAATTAGTGCAAAATGAAACTGATAAGGATAAAGATGGATTTTTTACAGGGAAGTATGTCATAAATCCAGCTACTGGAAAAGATATCCCAGTTTATGTTGCTAATTTTGTGGTTGCAGATTATGGTACTGGGGTAGTAATGGCCGATGCACATGATCAGAGAGATTATGAATTTGCAAAAAAGTTCAATATTCCTCTTAAGACAGTACTGCGACCTCATAAAGATACGCGCGTGCATTATATTATTCGCAGTCTTGTGGATGATTGGAAGTCTAAACTTAAAGGTTATCAATGGTCTATTGTGGAGAATGATGGTGTTGAAATATTTATTCCAGATAATAAGTTAGAACTATTTATTCCTCTAGGGCAATCGTTGTTAAAGAAAGGTCCTTACTATTTCAGTACTCGCGGCGACAAGAGGCTTATTATTTTCAAGGACAAGGTTTTTGATATTTTTATCGGTGATAATAATAAGAAAGCTAATGCTTACGGCGCTTCATTATCCATACCTCCTAAAGAGCTTGCGTGGAGTCAGACATATGAAGGATATGGAGTACTTTACAATTCTGGGAAATTTGATGGGCTTACAAGTGAAGAGGCGATACCCCGCATTCAAGAATGGCTAGCAGAAAAGAATTTAGGAAGGAAGGTTGTAAACTACAAAATACGTGACTGGCTTATATCAAGACAGAGATATTGGGGCACGCCGATACCAATTATTTATTGTGATAAATGTGGAGTTGTTCCTGTTCCTGAAAAGGATTTGCCTGTCTTGCTTCCAGAGAAAGTCAATTTTGGAGAAGGAAATCCATTGAGTACAAACAAGGCATTTGTAAAAACGAAATGTCCAAAATGCAATGGCAAAGCTCAGCGCGAGACAGATACGATGGGGGGTTTTGTAGATTCGTCTTGGTATTTTTTAAGATATTGCGATAATAAAAATAAAAAAGAAGCTTTCAGCAAAGATAAAATCCATTATTGGATGCCAGTTGATCAATATATTGGTGGGGCGGAGCACGCTGTAATGCATTTAATGTACGCGCGGTTTTTCGTAAAAGTACTCAAGGATTTAGGTTATGTAAATTTTGATGAACCCTTTATGAGACTTTTTAATCAAGGGATTGTTTACAAAGACGGAGCAAAGATGTCTAAATCAAAAGGCAATGTTGTTTTTCAGACAGATATTTCTAATAAATATGGCATAGACACAGCAAGGCTTTTCTTAATGATGACTGCATCTCCTGAAAAGCAAATGGAATGGAACGATGATGGAGTTGAAGGGGCATTTAGAATTATAAACAAATTAAAAAGAGCTTGCGGTACGTTGGGGGATAAGGCAGATGCAAGAGAAGAGAGCAAATGCAATAAGATGATAAAGATAGTCAGTGAGAGTATTGAGATATTAGACTATCCAAAAGCAATTGTGACAATCATAAACTTTATTGATTCTGTGCCTGAGATGTCAAAGAAAAGTTATGAGTCTCTTTTGAAGTTACTCTCACCATTTATTCCGCATATATCTGAGGAATTATGGGAAGCTATAGGGAATAAGGGATTTATTTCTCTTGCTGAATGGCCTAAAGCAGACGAAAGCAAGATTAATGAGAAATTTGAGGAAGCTGAAAGAGCGGTGAATAAGACTGTTTCAGATATTCTTAATGTGCTCAAGATAATCAAGGAAAAGCAAGGCAGAGAAGGAGAGAAGATTTACTTGTATGTTATACCCAATGAAATTGACAACTATAATGCGGATACTTTATCCAAAAGAGTGCAGAATGAAGTGAAGGTTTTCGCTGTGAATGACAAAAGCAAGTATGATCCTGAAGGCAAGGCCGGAAAGGCGAAGCCGGGAAAGCCTGGGATTTTTATAGAATAGCTAGGACACTTATAGTTTCCTTCGCTTAACATTCTCTTTGAATATAATGAAAACAAATATTTTAATCAGAAAAGCAAAAAAAGGTGATTTGTGAAATGAAGGATCGAAGAGAAAGATTTATATATTATAGCCAACTATAGCTAATTATGGTTACCACTATTCAGATTGATGAAAGGACAAAAGCCTTGCTTGACAGGTTGAAGGTTCATCATAGACAGAGCTATAATGAAATAATTGTCGATATTGCCAAGGAGAAGATGAAGAGAAAAGACATAATGTCTTTTGCAGGGGCTTGGAAACATGTTGAAGATAAAGAGATTAAGAAAATGAAAAAAGATATATTTGAATTAAGGAATCGATCAACAAAGGAGCTTTTTGAAAGCTAATGTCTTGCTTAGATTCTGACTGCATTATAGATTTTCTGAAAGGAAAAAAGGAGGCCATTGAACTTATTGAGAAATACAAAAATGAAATTGTTACAACTGAACTAAATGTTTTTGAGATTTATGTTGGAATTCACCAAAAAGAATATAAAAATAGTGTTGAGGAAAAGACAGTTGAAAATTTTTTTAACAGCATAACTATACTGCCTCTTGATGTAGGTTGCGGAAGAAGAGCATCTGAACTTCTAGCTTCTTTGATGAAAGTTGGAAAAATGATTAATCAAAATGATATTCTTATTGCTTCTATTTTACAAAAGAATAATGTTGGCTCAATTATCACACGAAATACAAAACATTTCTCTAGTATTTCCGGCTTGAAAGTTATCTCTTATTGAAATAATTTTTTCTGCATTTTTATCTTAGAACCTATAGGGATAAGCTCTTAGCGGATTTAGGCGCTTCATACCATTTGCAGTTGCATCTAGTCCAGACTGCTATGATTGTCAGGACTGGAAATCATCAGAAGCTTATAGGCAAGCCAAAATTTTACAGGGACATCTGAAAGTGAATTTAGATTTTATCCGAATTTAATAATTTCAAAAACAGCTTCTTTTGGAGTGATATTCTTGAGTTTCCAGATGCGTTTTGCTCCATTGTCTCCAAGAAGTTCCAGCTGGTCTATACGCATCTCTCCGTCTTCTGGAGAAAACATCTTGTATGTTCCAGTCTCAAGAACTTCTTTTTCAGGCTTTTTTTCTTCCTGCTCCATTGTGGGAGATAATATAAGAGGTTTATAATTTTATGTATAGAGTAACTTAATTTCAATTACTTCGTTTTGTCTTTTCTTAGTTAGACGCTTTAAAAATATGTAGTTTGTCCTGTCGAAGTGACTCGCTATATAAAAATTAATATATAGGAAAGTAACTTTTAATTATTATATTTATATATAAATGAAAAGAGTTTTGAATTGCTATGAAGACGCAAACTTCACTGATGGCAGTACCTTGCGTTAAGTGCGGAGAGCTCTTTGATTTGAGCTACGACCTCGCAAAATATGCCGGAGAGATTAGTGTAGAGGAAGTGATGGTGTTACTTCAGAAACCTATAAAGGGAAAGAAAGCACTTTGCTGGAACTGCAGAAAATAAACTTCTTCTTTTTTTCTTTTTTTATTTCATCCATTGTGGCTCATTGCGCATTAATCATAAGTGCATTAAGTGTTTTGAAATGTTCATCGCCTGTAATAACCCTTGCTTTGAGCATGTTTGCTGTTGCAAGAATGATTGCATCGGCCATTCCCCAGTTTTTTATTTTCTTTTTGTTTTCGGCATTGAGCTCTCCAGCTAGTTTTGCTATATCTACGGAAACCTCTATTATCTTAGTTTTTGATAAAACAAATTTACAATCTTCTTCAAATTTCTTGTTTTCTCTCTTGTATTTTTCTGACAGCTCGGCAATAGTAAAAACAGAGGTTGTATTTTCTCCTTCTTCTATATACGGTTTTGCAACTTTTCCTTCCTCAGAACCTTTAAAGTACTCTACCCAAGCGTATGTGTCTATGACATATTTATAGTTCACGATATGTTTTCTCCCTTTCTGTGAATTTTTTGAGTGCTGGCTGAGAGCCAAAGCGCGATGAAGGTATTTTCTCTTTTTCTTTAATCATGGCCAAAATTATTTCATCAAAACTTTTTGCTTCCAGTTTTCTTTTTAATTGCATAAGTAACTGGGCTGTTCTCTCTTTTATTGCTATTGTTGTTTCCATAACTATAGTTATAGTTAAATATATATAAAGTTTTCTATTCAGCGAGTAGTTGGTGAAGAACTAGTCTTGGTTGAGAAGCGAGAAAGTTTTTACAGAATTAATCACTCTTCTCGAAGCTCTGCCTTAATTCTTCTAATTCCTGACGCAGAAGATTCTTCCTTAATTATCTTGAAATTTCCCAATTCAGATGTGTTTTCTACGTGAGGACCGGTGCAGATTTCTTTGCTTATCCATCCTTTTCTCTCTCTTTTATCTTCTATAGTATAGACAGAGACTAATTCTGGGTATTTTGCTCCGAATTCAGACTGCGCGCCAGAAGAAAGAGCGTCCCGCAAGGGAATCTCTTCTCTTCTTACTTTTAGGGCTGCCTTAATCTTATCATTTATCCAATTCTCCAGCTTCTTTATTTCTTCTGAAGAGAGCTTGCGAGGGAAATTAAAGTCAAAGCGGAGGCGCTCCGGAGTTATATTTGAGCCTTTTTGTCTTATATCTTTTGACAAGACTTGACGAAGGGCTTCGTTTAGAAGATGCGTTGCCGTGTGCAGTTTTTTTGTTGCTTCTGAATCATCTGCCAATCCCGACTTGAACATTCCCGCGCTTGAAGTTCTGCTTAAATCCTGATGTCTCTTGAATTCTCCATTATATTCTTCAAGGTCTATCTTTATTCCTTTTTCATCTGCAAGCTCCTGCGTCATCTCTATAGGGAAGCCGTAGCTTTGGAAGAGAAGGAATGCTTCCTTGCCCGTAATTAATTTGTCATTTCCAAGCTCGTTGAATTTCTTCAAGCCTTTTTCCAAAGTCGCATTGAATTTATTTTCTTCTTCCTCTAACTGCTCTGCTATGAATTTATGATTTGTATGCAGTTCCTGATAATCTGGGAAAATAGGCAGGATAGACTTGGACAGATGTGAAGTGAAGTTTTCTTTTATTCCTATTAATCTTCCGTACCTTATTGCTCTGCGAATTAGTCTCCTCAAGACATAGCCCTGACCTACATTTGAGGGCTTAATTGTCCTTACATCGCCCAGAATAAATACAGAAGCGCGGAGATGGTCTGCTATTATTCTCATCTCTCTTTTCTTTTCAGAATATTTTTGTCCAGACATTTTCTCTATTTCTTTAATTATCGGCTGGAAAATTGATGATTGATAATTATCTTCCAAACCATTTAATACGGCAAGAGTTCTCTCAACACCCATTCCAGTATCTACGTTCTTTTGCTTTAATGTGACGTAAGCGCCTGCTTTTGTCTTTTCATACTGCATGAAAACGTCGTTCCAAATTTCTACCCAGTTTTCATCATCTGGGTTGAAAGATTTCGGAGCCGGCTTTTTATATTTCCAGTAAAATATCTCTGTGTCTGGACCGCATGGACCTGTTTCTCCTGCCGGACCCCACCAGTTTTTCTTGGACTCAAATACGCCCCCTTCAAGGAAAGAGATGCGCTCTTTAGGCAATCCCAATTTTATCCATATTTCAGCTCCTTCTTTATCAACAGGTAAATTCTGAACTCTTTTATCTCCACCAAAGCAAGTAACTGCAAGCTTATCAACAGGTAAATTAAGCACTTTAGTGAGGAATTCAAATGAGAATTCTATAGCTTCTTTCTTAAAGTAGTCTCCGAGAGACCAATTGCCAAGCATTTCAAAGAAAGTATGATGGACTTCATCGCCTACTTCATCTATATCCTGGGTGCGGATGCATTTTTGAACAGAGCAGAGTCGCTTTCCAAGAGGATGTTTTTGGCCCAGAAGGAAAGGAACTAACGGGTGCATACCTGCCGTTGTGAAAAGCACAGTCGGGTCATTTTCAGGAATAAGAGAAGAGGAAGGGATATGTTTATGTTTCTTTTCCCTGAAGAAATTGATGTATGCATCAATTAAATCTTGGCGCGTTTTAACTTTTTCAATCATAGACTTATAGAATTGAATGGGTTAATAAGAGTTACGGAGTGGCTTCAATTATATAGAATTCTGTGCAAATTATCATATATCTAACAGAATTCTCTATCTAGATAATTCTGAAAGAAAGTCATATAAGTGACAGAATTATTCATATCTTAGTTGCGATAGTTTTCTGCGTATTATTTCAATTTCTTCCTCAAGTGAAATTTTCTCTTTTTTGATTACTTCCCTTATCTCTATGCTCTTTTCAGGCATTATAACTGGTTTTGGAAGAAGTTTCTGAAGATGCTGCAGAGAGAGCAATGTTTCTTCAATCTTATTTTTTAAGGAAATCTTGAGCATCATTTCTTCCGCACGCACCCTTCTATATTTTTCGCAATGCTGCAGGGCAGTTATAATCTCCATCTGCGAATAAAGAAGTTTCTTGTGACCATTATTTTTTTCCAGAGCAGAAATACGCACATGTTCAGGTCTCATGTTAAATCTTCTCAAAAATAGTATCCGTGACTTCCTTTATACGTGATTTTATTGTTGCTATTTCTTTTTCCCAGGCAGCAAGTTCTTGCTCCTCACGCATTTTTGTCTCTCTAATCTTTTTGAGCAATTCATCTATTTCCTCCAATTTTGATTCTGTTGCTTCAAGAGATTTTTTAGCAGAATAAAACCTGTCAATTTTTACAAACACATCATTATTCTTAGATTCTTTCTGTATATTTACCTGAACCGGCCCTCTTTTTACAGTTGGAGGAAGGGTTAGCACATTGGCAGGCACATTGTAATTTTGCGAAGTGTTAGGAGTCCATTCTTCCATCTCTACTGCCTTGAAAGCTTTTTCGTTTCTAGTAGGATTGGCTATTTCCTCTTCGCTTTTTATTTCATCATTGCTTATTGCGTCTTTTATTGCCGCCTGTGAAAATCCTTTCTGAATTGGAGAATCAGGAAAAGAAGGCAAGCCATGTTTTTCCAGTATTTCATTATCTTCCTCTTCATCATGCGGAATTTGAGGCATTGATGGAATTTTCATTGGCGGAAGATCTGGCAATTTTTGTTCAGCTTCTTTTTTGTTCCAGAACATACTCATATTTTCTTAAAATGCTTTATATAAGTTTATATTAATTTTATAATAGTGACAGTCTTACGAAAGATTTTTAATTCAATTTTTGCATAGTTAGATGATGCAAATCAATCTTCTTAAGAGTATTGTGGCTTCTGTTGCCGGAAGTTCTGCTTCAGGAATTGTAGATTTTCTTCATAAGAAAAAGAATGTAAATGAGTTTTTAATAGCTAAGAAATTAAAATTAACGATAAACCAGACCAGAAATATACTTTATAAGCTAGCAGACGAGGGATTGGTCAGTTTTGTAAGAAAAAAAGACAACAGAAAAGGCGGATGGTATACTTATTTTTGGACTCTTAATTCCGGCAAGAGTTTACTTAAGTTCAGGGAACATCTGGCAAAAGCAGCAGAAAATTTGCAGCAGCAGCTTCAACAGAGAAAAGCAAGCAGATATTTTTATTGCCCAAATTGCGATTTAGAATTTACAGAGGAAAATGCTTTGATACACGATTATACTTGCCCTGAATGTGGCAGTGTTCTGCAGGCTAAAAATATGCAAGATGAAATAATCAGAATTGAAAAGGAGATAAATAAGCATAATTCTCTGCTTGAAGAAGTTGACAAAGAGGTGCAGGTAATAGCAACAGAGGAAACTAAGGCAAGAAACAGAAGAGCTCGCGCAGAAGTAAGAAAAAAGCTTAAATCCAGAGAAGCATTACGTGGGAAAAAGAAAGTTAAAAAGGTTTCTTTGAAAAAAAATAATAAGAAAAAAAATAAAAAACGCTAATTTTCATGCACATTAATTATTTAAATACTAGAAGGTACAGCAATTTTAAGTTATCTGCAGTTTTTACACTTATACTCCTGACGACTATAATCTCAATAATTGCAATGGTATTCTGGTTTGTAAATCCAGATTCAGTAAAATATTTTGCTTTACAGCCAGACAGCATAATACGGGGAAATTATTTATGGACGATTTTGCTTCATATGTTCGTACATGGAGGGATACTCCACTTGCTTGTAAATATGCTCGTCTTATTCTCTTTGGGAAGCTTGTGCGAGAAAATAATAGGCAGAAAGAGATTCACATGGCTTTATATTTTAGCAGGAATTTTCGCAGGAATATTATCCATAGTGACTAGCTTATTGTTTGGAGGAGGAGAGCTGGCTGCCGTTTTCGGGTCTCCTGGCGAGTATATGGTCGGGGCATCCGGAGCGATATTTGCTATTGCAGGACTATTTGTTTTGATACTGCCGAAGCTGAAGTTTACAATAATATTTCTCCCTTTTTTCTCTCTGCCTGCATACATCATGGTGCCGGCAGTGCTCATAATAACATGGATTGTAAGCATTGCCGCAGGCTGGAACATAGGAAATGTCGCTCATTTCGGAGGGTTTATTGCGGGGGTATTATACGGCTATTATTTACGTCTTAGATACAGGAGAAAAATTGAAATGCTTGAGAGGTATTTTAGATGAATAATTTAAAGAAAATATATCTTAATAGTTGGAATTATTTATGTGAAAGCAAAAAAGAAATATATTTAGTTGTAGGGCTTTTTCTTTTTAGTGTAATTATAGGATTTATCTTTCCTTCTAATTTTAGTTCAATAGAGAGAATTTTAAGAGAACTTATAGAGAAGACTTCAGGAATGTCCGGAATAGAAATAACAATCTTTATTTTTCTTAATAATCTTCAGAGTTCCTTTGCAGGAGTTATTTTGGGAGCGGCTTTAGGAATATTCCCTATTTTTACAGCCATTCTAAATGGGATTGTGGTTGGCTATGTTCTAGCCAAGTCATGGAGCATATCTGGGATTGCCGAATTTTGGAGATTGTTGCCTCATGGTATATTTGAATTGCCAGCTTTGTTTATTTCATTGGGAATGGGGGTACGATTAGGAGATTCAATAGTGAACAAGAAACCTTGGGAAACTTTTAAGAGCCGTTTTTATTACTCTATGCTTGTTTTCTTATATATAGTTCTTCCTTTGCTTTTAGTTGCAGCCATAATTGAAGGTCTGCTAATCACTTTTTACAGATGATTTGAGCCATTGTATTTATCGGTAAAGTTTAAAATGTGACTCTCTTATAGAGATATATGGAATTAAGAGATGAAGGACTCGAAGAACTAGATAATGAAAGGGAGAGGACAGCATCTAAAAGAGTTGAGGCGGCGCTTTTTATAGCGGGTAGGTTCATGAGTTTACAAGAGCTTGTCGCGCTTACTGATGTTAATCCAATTCTTTTAAAGAAAATACTGGCAGATTTGAGCGACTGCTATAAAGATTCAGGAATAGAAATTGTGGCGAAAGATAACTTGTGGAAGATGGATGTAGCTTCGGATTATACGTGGCTTGTAAACAAGCTTGCAACAGGCAGTTCTGAATTTAGCAAAGCGGAACAGGAAACTCTTGCGATACTTGCATATAAGCAGCCAATGAAGCAGTCAGTATTGATTAAAATAAGAGGGAACAAAGCATATGAGCACATCTCAAAGTTTGTGCAGATGGGGCTTATCACGAAGAAGCGCATGGGGCATACAGCAGAATTAAGATTAAGCGAGAGCTTTTATGATTATTTTAGCGTTCCAACTGGAGAAAATGTAGCTGAAGGGGCGGCTGAAGAGAAGCCTATAGGGTAACATGAACATACTGACAGGAATCTATCTGGTGATGTTTTTTATTGGGCTTTTTCTTATTTTTATATTCATAATTTTACACTTAAGATATAGGAAGAGCCTTAATGCGTATCCTGTCCCAAAAAGCTATCCTACAATTTCAATTCTTGTCCCTGCATATAACGAGGAGAAGAACATAGGCGAGACTATAAGGTGCTTATTAGCTCTCAAGTATCCTAAAGGCAGAAAAGAAATAATAGTGATAAACGACGGAAGCAGGGACAGGACTGCAGAAGTTGTACGGAAATTTACAGAGAAACACAAAGAGATAACTCTCATTGACAAGCCAAACTCGGGAAAGGCGAACTCGCTTAACTATGCACTCAAAAGGACCAGAGGGGATTTAATCGCGGTGGTTGATGCAGATTCCTACCCTAATCAGGATGCGCTGGAAAAGATGGTTGGGCATTTTGAGGATGAGAAAGTAGCCGCAGTAACTTCAAGAGTTTTGGTAAAGAATAAGGAGAGGATGCTTGGGAAATTTCAGGTTATGGATTATTCAATAATTGCTTGGACAAGAAAACTTCTGGACTTTGTTGATTCTGTTTATGTTACGAATGGGCCACTGAGCATATATCGTTCAAGTGTGATTAAGAGACTTGGAGGATTTGATCCTACCAATCTTACCGAGGATATTGAGATAACCTGGCATGTGCTTAGTGAAGGGTATAAGACTCGTATGTCATATTCAGCAATTGTTTATACAAGCGTCCCATTAGACCTTAAGACATGGATAAAACAGAGAGTGCGCTGGAATCTTGGAGGAATACAAACTGTAAGAAAATATTATAAAAGCATGTTCAGCAACGCAGGCAATATGTTCGGATATTTTGTAGTGCCTTATGTTAGCGCATCTTTTATTTTGGCTATAGTTGGAATACTCTTGTTTATACGCTATGTTTGGGTAAAAGGAACTTATCAATTGCTATCTGCTTACTATGCTTTGCAAGGATATGATTATTTCAGGTACTTTGAATTTTCATTCAGTTTTACACTCTTAATATTCTTTGGAGCACTCTTCTTTATTTGCTCTATTTTTCATTATAAGATGGGCTTTAGGAACTCTGAAACTGGGGACAAAAGTGTTTTAAAGATACTTGCTTACTCGGTTTTATATAGGGCGCTTTATATAATTCCGCTGGTTGCAGCATTGTATAAGCTAGCTAAAGGAGACTTGAGATGGTACACCAAATAGCAACAAGCAGGTTCAGAGTATTCATTGAAGCTTTTCTAGCTGTGTGCGTGGTATTTCTTATAGGATTTTCACTGGGATATTTCATAGAATCAGGAAGGGCAGACGCATTGATGAGATATTCACAGGGATACGAAATAGAGGCTCTTGACCTTAGACTGCAGAATTACTATTACCAACTTATGGGGGAGGATACATGCACTTTAGCAATAGAACAGAACTTTTTGTTTGCAGATCAGCTTTATGAAAAAGGGCTTCAGCTAGAAAGATATGAAGAGTCGAATCAGATAACAGCACAGATGGTGAATGAGAAGAAACTCTATGTCCTCCTTAAGACTGAGCTTTGGATGAATTCCATACTCTTCAAGGAGAAATGTAAAGTAGGATTTGACACTATTGTTTATTTGTATGTAAATGAGCCTGAAAATTCAGCGAAGGTTGCTGAACAGAAAATAATATCTAACGTGCTTAAGAGCGTGAAAGAAAGCAGAGGGAATGATGTAATACTTCTCCCTATAGCGGGCGATATAGGACTGCAGTCTGTGGAACTTCAGAAGAGAATTTACAACATAACCTCACTGCCTGCGATAATCATAAATGAGAAAGAAGTGCTTTATGGGTTTCAGAGAGAGGAAGATATTCTCAAAAGGCTTAGTGAGTGAATTTATGATAAGAGATAGCTACTCAGTTTCAAACATATTCTTCAGAGCAATAAACAATAAAAAGCCAGACATGGTTTGTTTTATATGAGTATTTATAAAGTGCCTGGGAAAGAGAGGATGGTTGATGCTCTTGAAGACGGCAAAATTGTAAGAGTGAGCGAATCCTATGCTTTGAGAGAAGGGCTGATAGTTTTAAGGAGACAACAGGATGCTGAACCTCCAAGTGCTTCTACCATCGCTGCAAGAAGGGTTGATGATGTAAAGATAGCGCCTTTTGAGACTTTGCGCAAGCCGCTCCCCAAACATAAGAATGCAGTAATTTCAAGCCTAGTTGATAATTTTCACTGGATAATTCTTGAGAAGAGACGCTCAAAGCATTTAACAAGAAAGCAGTTTGCTGATGCATTGGGGGCTTCTGAACATGAGATAAAACTAATTGAGAATGGGGTTTTGCCTTCAGATGATTATATACTAATAAGCAAAGCGGAGAAATATCTAGGGGTAAACTTGCGCAAAGACGGCTCTTCTTTCAATCCACCAAAGTTTTCATACAGGGAGAAAAGAGAGGGCGAAGTTCAAGGAGCCCATAAATATGAAGATGTAAAAAACGAGGAAGATTTCATAGATTTGGATGATGAATCTTAGCCACGAAAGCTTTATAAATTAACTTTCAGACTTAAACTTATGAACATAGAGATTGTAAAACAAGACAAAAATGAAATGGAATTTCGCACAGATAATTTAACGCTTGCAGAAATTCTAAGGGTATATTTAAATGAACAGAAAGTTGAACTGGCTGTCTGGAGAAGAGAACATCCTTCAAAGCCGATTTTATTTAAAATAATAAGCAAAGACGAGAGCGTTGGGAAGGTCATCAGCAAAGCAATTACTGCTATAAAGAAAGATACGTCTAAACTTACAGGTCTATTGAAGAAGTAAGGTTTATTAACACATAGAGCGAGTAATTATTGGAGGTGCATATATGTGTAATTGCAGAATAACTGAAATTGTTCTCGGAGCGATAATCTTGATTTTTGCTCTCTGGCCAGTGCGCTATTCGCCATGGATAATATCCATAGCGGCAGTAATATTAATAATTCACGCGTTGGCATGCCCAAACTGCAGTGCTTGGAGCAAAGAGACAAAGAAAAGCGCAAAGCGCGGAAGATAATCAGATATTTTTTTCATTATTTTTTATTTGTAGATGAAAACTAAGAATTATTGATAAATGGAGCATAATAGGGTTTATTTCTTCTAATATCATAAGGTTCATGTAAAATCAAGGCGCGATGAGCTCAAAAATATTCTTATTGCAATAATGCACTTTTTAAAAGCAAATATTTATATAGATAATGTTCATCTGTTTTTCAGAATGGTAGTAAAAAAGGGATTTATTGCTTTTGCATTTGTTGCGGCGTTATTAATTCTTTCTGTTAGTTTGGCGTCGGCAGGGTTTGGAAGCTGGTTTAAGAGCGCTTTGACTGGAAATGTTGTTGCTGATGTAAGTAGTGATGGATTAGTCGGATACTGGGATTTTGATGGAAATATTGATGCTACACAAATAGATAGTTCGGGCAATGGGAATAATGGAATTGCTACCGGAGATGTTGCTGTTAGGTGTATAGACAAAGCGACAGGGGATTGCTTGAATTTTAGCGTGAGTTCTTATGTTGAGGTGCCTAATAGTCAATCTTTGGATTTGGGAACAAGCAGTCCTAAAAACATGACAATATCAATATGGATAAATCCTCGTTCTGCAAGAAACAATGGGATATTAATGAAGGGACCTCTGACGGAATCGCAGGGAATTTATTCTTTATTGCTTTACGATAAACTTTATTTCAGACTTAACGGTGCAGGAACGGAAGGGCAGGGACAAGCAACTTCAACTACAAGCTTTAACAATAGATTAAATAAGTGGACGCATGTTGTTGTGACATATGATGGGTTAAAGCAGAAAATTTATATAAATGGCATTGGTGAGGTGTCCCAGCCTTATTCACAGCCTATATTGTCAGACAATAATCCTCTATATATTGGAACGTATTATTCCGGAGCATATTCTTTTGATGGATATATTGATGAAGCTAGAATATATAATCGCGTCTTAAGAGCAAATGAAGTCTTGCAGCTATATAATAATGAGAAGAGCGGGTTTGTCTCTAACAGCAGTAGTAGTGGTGGCGGTGGTGGAGGTGGAGGAGTGACTTGCACAGACAGCGATGGCGGAAGAAATTACTTTGTTAATGGAAAAACAAAGGGTTACTGCTTTGATTGTAATACTGATGATAAAAATAGAGATGTATATGATGTTTGTGCTAAAGATATTTATCCTGGTTCAAACGCTAATGATCTTTTTGAGTATAGATGCAATGCTCAAGGCTATTTTGATAGCGAAACTTATGCTTGCCCAAATGGATGTCAAAATGGGGCGTGCGTACAAGGAAACCAAGAAGATCCAAAGTATAGAAATTATATTATAGATAGGGATATCGGGGCATTTATTTATCTTAACGATACTCTTGAAACCGGATTAGATGCAGATTTGGTACGTGATGAAGTTACTCATTTCAAAGGCGCGATTGATGGTGCATCTGCATTGTATAGTATCATATCCGGTCCAAATGTAGATGTCTATGCCAAGGCGGCGGTTCTTGAACTTGATCACGAAATAAAATTTGCTGAATTTGATTCTTATGTTTCTTATTTGAGGGAAACACTAGGGGATGAGGGGATGTTTGACTATGATTCTGTGGATGTTCCAGACACAGGAAGTCTTCCCAATGCGCAAGTTTTATGGATAGGATCTAATAGAGACAAGAATGAGGGGGCGGGTTTATGGATAAGTAGGGATAAAGTAATATATGTTGCTTTTGAATTTAGAGAATCTTTAGATATCAACTTATTTACTTCATTTGTCAAACCTTATTTGATAAAACATCCCTCCACTCTTATAGTTCCTGATATAATTCCTCCAGAAACAGTTGAATGCGAAAATAGTTGTTTGAGGGAAAATAAGTGTGTACCTTATGGATATAGAAAGTCCGGCGAATATTGTGATGTTGACGGAACCTTTAAGGCACAGGTAAGTAATTTACAATGCGATAATAGTTATGAATGTGAAAGCAACGTGTGTTCTGCGGGACAATGCGTAGAGATAAATGCCTTAATTAAGGAGAATAAAGGATTTAAGGTGCTTATTGGACGTGTATTGTGCAGACTAGCAAACATATTTGATAATGATGATTATAACCAGTGCATTGCGCAGTATTTAGGAGAGACATCCAATACATTCAATTTTCCTCAAATAATCGGCACTTATTCACTAGCTGATTCAAGACACGAAGATAATGAATGCACTAACACTAAAAATGGAGCTTTATGTGTTGAAGTCAATAGAGCAGAGTACAGAGATTCTAGCTCAAACAAAAGCATTTTTGTAAATCTCTGGGGTTTTACTAGCGGTACTGAAGCACAACTTAAAGATTTATATGCAAATTCAAAGGGTGGCACTTTGGAGACGATTACTATTGGCAGTAACAAGTTATACAGATTAGAAAACCATGAGCTATTTTGGTTTACTGGAAAGGATTATCCTGCCGTCGTATTTACCCAAGAAGCCACTATACAGTATTATGCTGATGGGACATCTAGTTATCTTTACGAAACAGCTACAGGAGATAACGACGTAACTAAGGAATTTCTATCACGATATCCTTCAAAGCCAAGCTAGTGGTGGAAGTGATGGCATTACAAATTCTTTTGTAATAGAGTATAATTGTTTTTATATAGGCTATTTTCTTTTTATTTGAATGACTAAGATATCATCCGGTTCTTACGACCTCTACAAACCTTTGACAAAGGTTTCTAGGAGTTCCAAACTTACTTATGGAGGTCACTATGACTAAGATATCATCCGGTTCTTACGACCTCAATAGATGGTTACATGGGGGATATGATACGGACATATTAAGCGTCATGTACGGCGCTTCTGGAAGTGGGAAGACAAATTTCTGCCTGCTGGCAGCAGTGTCACAGGCAAAGAAAGGAAACAAGGTAATATATATAGATACCGAAGGAGGATTTAGTGTTGAAAGAGTGAAACAGCTTGCACCGGAAAATATGGAAGAAGTATTGGGGAATATATTTCTTTTAAAGCCGACTAATTTTAACGAACAGAAGAAGGCTTTTGAACAGCTTCTGGAACATCTTAAAAAAGAAGTCTCACTTATTATCGTTGACGGAATGACTATTCTCTACAGACTGGACTTTGCGAGTGCAAGAGAGAAAGATGCGAAAGAGATGCAATCAATAAATTCAGAACTTATAAGACAGTTGCGTACGCTTGCTGAAATTGCACGCAAGAGGGAAATTCCAGTGCTGATTACAAATCAAGTATATCGCTGGGAAGAAGTTGACAAGATGGTTGGAGGAGACATATTAAAATATTGGGCGAAGTGCCACATAGAACTGCAACATAAAGACGGAAGAAGAACTGCTTATCTAAGGAAACATAGAAGTCTGCCAGAGAAATCCTTAGATTTTGTTATTGTTAATTCAGGAATAGAAAAGAGGGGATGGATTTAATTAAAGTATCTTGAAGTTTTTATTCATGAAGAACGTTTAAATAATACTCTGGCTTTGAGATGCAATGCAATACAAAGAGATTGTAAAAGTTTATGAAGATATTTCCAAGACGAGCAAACGCCTTGAGAAAGTTGATATACTGTCGGCGTTTTTTATAAGACTAGGAAAAGAAGGCAAGAGCGAGTGGATATATTTATTACAAGGCAAGGTAACTCCCGGATATGATGTGAGAGAATTTGGGATGTCAAGACAATTGATTATCAAGGCATTGAGCGCTTCTTATGGAGTTTCTATTGAGAGTGTTGTCCAAATGTTCAATAAAATAGGTGACTTGGGCAAAATTGCCGCAGCACTTGCTGAAAAGAGGCGTCAATCTGTTCTTTTCTCAAAAAAGCTTACAATGGAAAGTGTTTTTTCAAATCTTCAGAGAATTTTGTCAGTGAATGGAAAAGGTGCAGTGGAAAGAAAGATACAATGTCTTTCAGAGATTCTTGCAAGCGCAGAGCCTGTTGAATCTCAATATATTATTCGCACAGTCTTGCAGGATTTGCGTATAGGTGTTGCCGAAGGAATAATCCGCGATGCACTGACACTTGCTTTTTTCAGAGAGGAACGAGAGAGTATGGGAGAGAAGATACAATCTGCTTACGATTTGTCCAATGACTTTGCAGTCGTTTTTGATGCGGCAATAAAAGGCAAGCAAGCTTTGGATGAGATTAGAGTTATTCCTGGCAAGCCATTAAATGTCATGCTTGCAATTAAGGCAGCCAGCATTGCTGAAGCTTTTTCTGTCTGCGGCATACCCGCAGCCGTAGAGTATAAGTATGATGGTTTTAGGATGCTCATACATAAAAAAGCAGGGAAAATTCAGCTTTTTACACGCAAACTTGAAGAAGTAAGCAAACAATTTCCAGATGTAGTAGATGCAGTCAAAGAAAATATTATAGGAGAAAGCTTCATTCTTGATGCTGAAGCAGTGGGTTATAATCCAAAAAATAAAAAATATCTTCCATTTGAAGCTGTCAGCCAGAGAATAAAGAGAAAATATGACATTGATAAACTACGCGAGAAACTGCCAGTAGAGGTTAATGTTTTTGATGTTTTGTATTATGATGGAAACAATTACATGAATTCTCCTTTAAGCGAGCGGAGAAAGATTCTTGAGAAATTAGTCAAAAATAAGAAATGGGTTATAAAGACTTCAGAATTCATGATTGTGCATAAGGAAAATGAAGCTGAGACATTTTATGCCGAAGCCTTAAAGGAAGGACAGGAAGGTATAATGGTGAAAAATTTAAGTGCTTCGTATCAGCAGGGAAGAAAAGTAGGATTTATGGTTAAAGTTAAACCAGTTGTCAATGACATTGACTTAGTTATTGTAGGCGCTGAACATGGGAGCGGAAAGCGTGCAGGATGGCTGACAAGTTATATAATTGCATGCAGGTCCGGAGAGGGGGAGATGCTTGAAATAGGCAAGGTCTCTTCAGGATTGAAAGAAAAGGAAGAAGAAGGAACAAGCTATGAACAAATGAGCGAACTCTTAAAACCTCTAATCATAAGCAAAGAAGGAAGCATGGTAAAAGTAAAGCCACAAATTGTAGTTTCAGTCACTTATCAAAATATCCAACCAAGTCCAAGCTATAGTTCAGGTTATGCTCTTCGTTTTCCACGTATAAGTGCATACCGTCCAGACAGGACAATATCAGATATTGCTACTATAGAGGATATTGAACGAGAGGTTCGCAGGTGGGGAAAGCTTTATAAATAAACAAGCTTTATAAAGGTTATAGGACGTCTTACAGTGGCTGCAAAATCTAATCTTAAAGTTCAAAATATCGTCGCAACTACTTCTTTAGGCAAAGAAGTTTCTCTTACAAAGCTTGCCCGAACACAAAGCAATACAGAATACAATCCTGAACAATTTCCAGGGCTTGTTTTGCGCATAGAAAAGCCAAAATCTGCAGTTCTTGTTTTTTCATCCGGGAATTTAGTCTGCACAGGCACAAAAAGCGTTGCACAGGTTAAAGAAGTCATACAAGCAGTTATTCGTCAAATAGGTAAGATAGGAGTTAAAATAACAGAGATACCTAAGATTACTGTGCAAAACATAGTTGCTTCAGGAAGTATCAATCTTAGTCTTAATCTAAACTTATTAGCTTTGCAACTTCAAAATACGGAGTATGAACCAGAACAATTTCCAGGATTGGTTTACAAGCTATCCGAACCTCCAGCCACTTTTCTTTTATTTTCAAATGGAAAGTTAGTATGCACCGGAACAAAGAACAAGCAGCAGCTTGAAAATTCAATGGTTCAGCTTAACAGGAATATTAAAGAAGCTCTGAAGAATAATCAATAAATATTTCAAAAGTAAAAGGAGGTAAAATGGCTAAAAAAAAGATAAGTAAAAAGCAGCCCACAGGAGTTAAGATAATAGCAGTATTAACTTATGTTATTTCTGCATTGCTGCTTATTTCAAGCATATTTTTGTTCATTGGAGCAGGGTTGGCAGATGAAATTATAAATTCAAGCCCTCTTTTAGCAAGCATTGGCAGTGCAGCTTTTGTAATATTTGGGATTGTCTTACTTGCTTTTGCAGTACTCGGATATTTCATAGGGCGCGGCTTATGGAAAGGTGAACAATGGGCTAGAGTATTAGTTATAATCTTCTCTGCTCTTGGATTTCTCGGAGGACTTTCTTCAATATTCAAAGGAAGAGTATTTGGAGGAATCCTGGACTTAGTGATTTATGCTGTAATAGGCGGATATCTCTGGTTCAACAAAGAAGTTAATAAGGCGTTTGCATAGCAAGGCATAAACAATAGACGCATCAGAAAAACTGATTAAGTCTTCTTTGTTTTCCGAATTCCTTTAATATAATTGACTTGTTTATATACATACTTATAGGAATTTTATTGCGGCTCTGAATTTGCAAGAGAGCTTCTTCTTTGGTGTTAAATTTTTCCGGCTGATGAGAAAATGCTTCTCTGGAAATCTGGCGCAATATGCCTACGCCCAGAGGAACATTATATTCCGGAAGAATTTCCCTGAAGACGATGCACTGCGCTTGGCGCCCTATTTTTTCCAGATATTCTGCAAGGGCCAGACGATTTGTGTAATATGCTCCAGTAACTGATTCTGCATATTTTTTTCTTCCCTCAAAACCTTCATAGTCGTGCCAGACACCATTTGTTGCAGAGGTTATCTCAATAACTTCAAATGCAAATTTATCTGGAAGGAGAAGAAATTCATAATGATTGCCGAGATATTGAGCATGGAAAACAGAGATTTCTTTTATTTCAGGAAAAAATTTAATTCTCTTTAACTTTTCTTTGGAAAGCGTGTCGTCAACAGCAGTTATAGACCATCTTGTCGGGACAAGCTTGCGGTGTTTATGTCTTCCAAGAAGTCCTGCTGAAAGAAGTTTGATAAGTGTAGATGTTGGAGTGCTTGCATGCTCCAACTCAAGCAGGGCGGATGTCGCCTTCACCGAAGTATCATTTACAAGATACTCAACTTTTGGCTTTATGGAAGGATTTTCCTGTAATTTAACGTTTGATATAGGGGCGGCATGAGCAATAAGAGGAACATGAGTGTCTTGCTGTTTATTTTGTGAGACTGGTTTTTTTAGCGTGAATTCTGCAGCTATTGGCTTGTGTGTCATTGCTACTTCCTGCATTACCCGAACAAATCTCTCACTCTGCTTATGAACATTTGTTGTGCTTCTGCCATAGATTAGCTGATTGCGAAGCCCGAGTATTTCAGGAATAGGCAGCTTATTCTTATGCCAGTGTTCTGCAGAAGAAAGCAGTTCTGTATTTCCATATTCGGGGGGACTCAATATACCTGCATAAACGTTAGGGTAATTCCATCTACCTACAAATATTTCAGGAGGGCTAGAACCAGAAAATTCAGTTATGTTCTTTGTTTTTCCTAAGAGAATTGCATGCTCTTTGCAATTTTCTTCACCGCAGATTTTACAAATCATGATAAAACTAATAATGAAAAGTATATAGAAATTACGGTGTTAGATATAGAGAATTCTGCAGAAAATAAAATTATTCCAAGATAGACATACCTATTATCAACATCATATCATCTAAAGTTCTTTTCCCACTCTTTTCTATTTTACCGTCTGAACTTCCATAAATTGCTTCGGCTAAAACTCTTTCAGTTTCAATTTTGCCATGCTTGGTTTCGTATGCTTGAATTTATGTGAAATTCCTGAAGCATTTTCGGTAATTTGCTTTAACGGAAAACTTATCAGTTATAAAAAATGCACTTGCTGCTCTTAGCACTGCCTCTGCTTCAACTATCAGTTTTTCTTTTTCTTGATAGTTTCCGGTAGTTTGTATATACCATACTTTATTACTTACAATTGTCATTTTTTTTCAAAAATAACGGCTATTTAAACTTTCCTAGTATTTGGCTCTCGGATAAACCAGAAATTTTCGTTATCTAGTCTATATATAGTCTTTCTATACATGCCCTTCGGGGTCCACTCAAGATGTTTTACACCGCAAGTTATTTGGCTTTCTCTAATAATTTGTTCGCAGCCCCGGGCATACATTATATTTCCCACAAGTTTAATATTTCTTTTTTTCAACTCTCCTGATAAAATATATGTTGCAGAGTATGTTTCCTCTGGGCCTCCACCGTAAGTTGCACAAAGTCTTCCGGGAGGGTGGCAATCAAATGAGCAAGCTGCAACTGCAAGTCCTTCTTTAAACTGCAATATTTTACCAGAATTATCAGCACTTTCTCTCGGTGATAATGGGACATTCGGTTGTCTAACATCAAAGTCAATCATTTTAACAAGTTTTAGATTGTTATTTTTAGCAAAATCTTCTACTAGATTTTTTAATTCTGGGAAATATATTCCATTTATATTTTCATTAGTGGGATAATACGTAAATTCATCCTCTATTTCTCCAATAACTCTTGCAATAGGAAGAAACCTTTCTATTGCTTTAACACATGTATTCCATCCCATTATAAATTATCCCTTTAAATCCGATATTCCAAGTAGGATAAACAGAATCCCTATTCCAAGGACAAACCACACTAATCCACCTTTAATAAACTCCCATGCGGCTGTGCCGAAATCCCAGAATCCAACACCTTTCGTAAATGCCCAGACAAGTATTGCAACAATGACCAATACAAGGCCGATTAATAATTCAAGCCATTTATTCATATGAGATTTAACAGCAGAAGGTATTTAAATATTTCTTTGGTTGCGCACATACTTCTGTTTTATGTATTTTCTAAGTTTTACTTCTCCAAGTGGAGCGTCATTGCGGGACATGCTGATGCTCTCCCGCAAATCTGATTTGAAGTTGGGGTTGTAAATTGCATTTATTATAAAAACTATAAACATAGAAATTAAGGAACCAAGTCCAGCAAGAGCCATGTCTTTCTGCGCGTCCCATATATCTCCCTGAGCACCTAGAAACGCAAGACCTGCTTCTGGGTTTACCACAGCAGCCGCCCCCCACTCTATAAGCTCATAAATTGCAGAAAATGCAAAGGTAAGTTCAACTGGGAAATAGTATCCCCAGATTCCCCTTGCTTTTGTCAAACGCATGAATATTTCCCTCACAGGATAGGCAAGTAAAAATCCAAAACCAAAATGCACTAGGCGGTCATACATATTTCTGTCTGCACCAAACCAATCCTGAATAATATATCCAAATGGAACTTCTGCATATGTATAATGTGAGCCGATAACGTGCAAAATCATGAATATAGTAATCAGAGTGTATGAAACTTTTGAGAGTTTGAAATAAAATCCCGCAATGATGATTATTGGGACAAAGATGAACACCAGATAGTTTTCAAGAAGCCATCCATCCCTGTAACTAGGTTCTATGGCTGCCCAAATCCAGAATGCAAGAAATACGACAAACAGAAATAAGTGATATAACTCTATTTTTTTCATGTCATTACATATCTTGCCGAGATTTAAATGTTTTGCTTGGTTGATAGCTTCAATGAAATTTGAAGCCTTCGGTGCTTTTATAAACAAGATTCATTTAGAGGAGATATGGGGGAGAAATATTTAATTATGGATTTGGACGATCCGCGTGCAGTGCATCTTGCTGATGTGCTGTCGAACAAAAGCTGCAAGAAAATATTGAATTTATTAGCCGATAAGGAGATGAGCGAAAGCGATTTATCCAGAAAGCTGGAGGTGCCGCTTAATACGGTGGAGTACAATATAAAGAAATTAATCAGTGCAGGCTTAGTAGAAGCGTCTCAAAAGAAGTTTTGGAGCGTAAAAGGAAAGCAGATGCGCGTTTATAAAATAGTCAGAAAAAGCATCGTTATTTCTTCACGCAGTGTTATGCGGGGAATTGTTCCTGCCGCAATAATTACTGTTGCGGCGGCTTTAGGCTTGAGGGCATGGCAGTATAGCCAAGAAATAAAGAGAGAAGCTTTTCCAATAATTCAGGCAGATGCGCAAAATTCTTTGTCTTATTCCTCTGAACAAGCTGCGAGAAGTGCTGTTACATCTTTTCCAGATACAGGAACATCTATTATAATCAGTTATACAGGAAATCCAGAGCTTTGGTTTATTCTTGGCGGTTTGCTTGCATTAGTAATTATTTTGGCATGGAATTGGAGGAAAATATGGTAAAACTTATGAAAGGAGGTGAGAGTATGAATGGAAAGATAGTTGCAGGTGTTCTCGTTGCAGCACTGCTTATTGTAGGTATCTATCTCTTCTCAATGTCAGGACCGGTTGTTTCAGCACAGGGTTTTTCAACATTAACTGTACAGCCTGATAAAGCTTCAGTATATTTAAGTGTTGAGTCAAGAAGCGAGAGTGCGCAAAGCGCTAAAGAGGCGCATGACACAATAATGGACGATGTTATTACTGCACTTATTAAACTAGGCATTGAACGAAAGGATATTCAAACAGTAAATTATAATATCTATCCTGAATATGAATATACCAATGGAAAGCAGAGGCAGATAGGATATATTGCAACACAACAGCTCATCATAAAAACTAATGATTTTGATGATGTTGCAAGAATTGTTGATGCCGGAGTTAGCGCGGGAGCTTTAGTTTCAACTATTAACTTTGAGCTTTCACAGGACAAGCAGAATGAGTACAAGAAACAAGCTTTAGAATCTGCTGGGAAAGATGCTGAAGCGAAAGCGAGCGCAACTGCCGCAGGTTTGGACAAGAAACTTGGCAGATTAGTGTCAGTAGGTTCACAGGATTTTAATTATCCCGGACCAATTGTATATTATGACAGGGCAATAGCGGCAGAAAGCAGCATAAGCGCGCAGCGTGCGGCAGCAGACATAGCTCCAAGAGACCTTGAAGTCAGCGCTTCTGTAAATGTGCAGTATAAACTAAGGAGATGGTAAGGATTATTTTTTATTGCTCCAAATGAGAATGACGAAAGTCACCCATTTGGAGACTTAATTTACTAATTATTTTTAATTCTAAAAATGGAAATAGAGAAGGAAGTGCACTCCAAAAGGATTAAAAGCACTTGAAGAGGTAAGAAGATATGTTATCAAAGAAGCAGATGAGTGAATTGAGAGAGCACCTTGAGCGGGCACAAAACCCTGTTTTTTATTATGATAATGATGCGGATGGATTGTGCAGTTTTGTTTTACTTAGAAAGTTTTTGGGAAGGGGAAATGGGGTTGCAGTACGAAGCTATCCCGACTTGAACGCATCATATGCACACAAGGCTTCAGAATTAAAGGCAGATTATGTTTTTGTTCTTGATAAGCCAGTATTGTCGCAAGAGTTTGTCAATGCAATTCAAGGAATGAATCTTCCTTTTGTCTGGATAGACCATCACATTATGGGAGATAAAAACCCATATGCTGGAGTTCAAGTTTATAATTCTGCTGGAAACGGAAAGAGCGGGGAGCCGGTAACGGCAATGGTATATAATCTTACTAAATGCAAGGAGGATTTATGGATTGCGTTGATGGGATGCATCGCAGATCATCATCTCCCAGTTTTTGCAAGCGAGTTTAAAAAAGAACATCCAGAATATTGGAGCAAGGGCATTAAAAAACCATTTGATGCTTATTATAAGAGTGAAATAGGCAAGCTTGCAAGAGCTATTAATTTCGGGCTGAAAGACTCGGCAGGCAATGTTATCGCATTACAGAATTTTCTTATATCATGCAGAAGTCCTGCGGATATGTTTGCGGAAGTTTCAGAGAACAAGTCATTTAGAGAGAAATATAATGAATTGCTTAAAAAATACAATTCTTTCATAGAATCGGCAGAGAAAAATCTTTCAGAAAAGATGCTATTCTTCGTATACGGTGGAGAGGTAAGCATGAGTGCGGATATTGCAAACGAACTGTCATACAGGCATCCGGAAATCTTTGTTGTTGTTGCATACATGAAGGGAGCGATATTGAATTTATCTTTAAGAGGTGCAGGGGTGAAAAAGATGCTGGAGAAGATTTTGCCCAAGCTTGAAAATGCTACGGGGGGAGGACATGCTGATGCAGTTGGCGCCCGCATACGAACAAGCGACTTAGAAAAGTTTAAAGAGTTATTATCTAAGGAGATTACATGAAAAATAAAAATCCCAGCAAACCACAGGGTATTTTTAAGCCTCAAATTGTAAACTATCGTAGTGCATCCAGTTTGAGCAATAAGGAATTAAAGATTAAGGTAAATGGAAGAGTACAGGGAGTTACTTTTAGGAGGACTGTCAGCTTTTATGCTGGAAAACACAATATAAATGGATGCGTCTTGAATCGTGCCGATGGAAGCGCAGATATTGTGGCGCAGGGAGAACGCTCTGCATTGTTGGACCTTTTACGCTGGGTTGCAGAAAATCCAGGTTTTTCTGATGTCAAGTCATTGCAATATGAATGGGGAACTCCTTCTCAGGAATTTAATGATTTTTCCATTATACGCGAGGATTCATTTGTAAAAGACCAAATGAAGAGCGTAATCAATCTGGGAAGGGCTATGTTGGCAGGGAAGAAGCTACGCGTGCCTTTACATACAGCAATTATTCCGGACGGCAATCGTCGTTGGGCGCGCTCAAAAGGGCTTGCTTCACATTTCGGGCATTACACATCAGTAAGTTTTAATCAGATGCAGGCGCTTTTCCAAGAAGCCGAGCGCAGAGGTGTTAAGCATCTAACTCTGTGGGGATTTTCCACTGAAAATTGGAAAAGGCATCCAGCAGAAGTGAATGCTATTTTTGATTTGCTTCTCTCCATTATAAAACAATTTAGAAGCGAGGCGGTGACAAGAGAGTATCGTTTTCACCATATTGGAAGAAAAGACCGGCTTCCGAAGGAACTAATAGATGCAATTAAAGAATTGGAGGAAGATACAAAAAGATATAATAAGTTTCATGTTCATGTGTGTTTGGATTACGGCGGAACAGATGAGATTATTCGTGCAGTAAATAAAGCCATAGAGGACAATGCCGGAAAAATAGATGAAGAATCTTTCAAAAAGTATCTTGATAGCTCTGATGTTCCCCCAATAGATTTAATAATACGTACATCCGGTGAGCAGAGATTGAGCGGATTCATGCCTTTGCAGGCAGCATATGCCGAACTTTATTTTACTACAGTGCCTTTTCCAGATTTTACGGCTAAAGAGTTTAGAAAAGCACTTGATGAGTATGGGAAGCGTGAGAGAAGGTTTGGCGGAGATAAGAAATAAATATATTACATAAAGGTTTTTGCGAAAATTAATCACTCAAATATTAACTAAATAATAGTAACATAATAGAAAGATTTAAATATATCTTTTCTATAGAAAATATATGCAAAACAAAGTCATTAATAAAAGAATTGAAAATACAAACCTTTACGTTTTTAGCAAGGATGCAGAAACAGGAGTTTTTACCTATTCACGCCCTTTGTTTCTAGATGAAGCACGAGCAGTTGCAGAATCACTTGATAGGTTAATTAAAACAGAATACAGAGGAGTTTCTTGCTTGAAGAGTGGACTAAAAGTCTCCCCAAATGGCGTTCTTTACAATATGAGCATATTAAAAGGAATTTTAGCAAATAGAGCATTAATGGAACAGACAAAAGGAAATGCTTGGTTTCCGACAATTAAGGAAGGTTTTTTTCTTCATGATGCAAATCTTCTTCCTTCAGAAGAAGAAGAATTAATGGATTTTGGCATTGCCCTATACGGCGATGAAAATCCAAACCAAGAAATAGCACATTCTTTAATGATGACCTCTTACGAAAAGAAATATGCTATGCCTATTTTAGCTTCATTTAAATCATTAGGATTAAATCTTGGCGGTCAAAGATATGGCGTTATGCCTGCTTTAGTCTCTGAAGATGGTCTTATTAGAGGCCAAGATGCTCGTGAGACTCTAAAAAGATTTTTACATAATGCATCATGTTACGGTGTTTGCGGGTTGAATCGCGACAGCGGAGGTTGGTATGCCAACTGGGACGAAGTTGGCTATGCGGACGTTGACTATCGGGTGGGGAGAGTTTCTGCCTTAGGCAGCGCAAAAAATTTGAAGGATATTGTAGAAACTCAAATTAAAGAGAGATTCATAGACCCAAGAACAAAGCTGGAAGCTGAACTCTCAGAACTTAATAATCTGGAAAAAGCCTGCATAGCATCTGCAGATAGGGTATTATCATAAATTAGAAAGAATAATTTTGATATCGTACTGGAAGCTAAGCCAAGTTTTATATACGCTTTTTTCTTCTCATGAAGATGGAATCCAATGAGAAAAAAGCCAGAAAGAATTTGCTTAGAAAGAGCGAGGAAGCAAAAGGGAAAGCAATAAAAGGATATGACTTTAATGGAGGTATAAATTATGGAAATGTTATTGAGAGTTTTGGAAGTACTGGCTTCCAGGCGAGTCATCTTGCAAAAGCCATAGAGATTACAAAAAAAATGACTGCTGAGAATGCTTTTATTTTTTTTGGATATACTAGCAACATGGTAAGCTCTGGATTAAGGGAGGTTATTCGTTATCTTGTTGAGCACAAGAAAGTCAACGTTATTGTGACAACAGCTGGGGGTATTGAGGAAGATATTATTAAATGCTTAGGAGATTTAGTGCTTGGGGATTTTAGAGCTTCTGGAGCAGAGCTTAGAAAGAAAGGAATAAACAGGATAGGAAATATTTATGCTTCAAATAATAGATATGTTGATTTTGAAGAGTTCATGCAGCCATTGCTTGAGGAGATTTATCAGGAGCATAAGAAAAGCGGAGAGATATTGTGCGGGAGCGACTTGATATGGAAAATGGGAGAAAAGATAAATAATGAAAAAAGCATATATTACTGGGCTTGGAAGAACAAGATTCCTGTTTATTGCCCCGCATTAACCGATGGGTCACTGGGAGACAATATTTATTTCTTCAGTTTTAAGCATGATGATTTTAAAATAGATATTGTTGAAGACACAAAGAGATTGAACAATACAACAATTGGCTTGAAGAAATCTGGGGCTGTAATTCTCGGAGCAGGAGTTGTTAAGCACGCCATATTAAATGCAAATATGCTTCGCAACGGATTGGATTACGGAGTTTATATAAATACGGAGCAGGAATTTGACGGCAGCGATGCCGGCGCACTGCCTGAAGAAGCAATAAGCTGGGGAAAGATTCTTCCAAATGCGGAAAGCGTGAAGGTTTTTGCAGATGCAACTATTGTCTTTCCTATTTTAGTGGCGGAGAGTTTTGCAGAAGAATAATATTGAAAAGAAGAAGCCAACACAAGCACAGATAAGAGTTCAGCAGAAAAACATAAAGAAAGCGCAGAGAGCAAGACAGATTAATTGACTTTTAAGGCACTTTTAATCCATATTATCTTAAAGTAAGGAAGTGTCAGGGTAGAAAGAATGAAACCTATTGTTGGAATAAGTGCACTAAGCCAAGGGCACGGTATATCAATAAATATCAGAAATATAACGACTATTATATAAGTTACAGCCGCAATTATCCTCCTTGTTGCGCTGGTTTCCTATTTCTTGTCCAGTTCAACTTTTTTGTTTCTTTCTTTAATTGCATTAATCTCTTTTTTCATATACTTTTTAGAAAATACAAGTATAAATTGTTTGCGTTTTCTGCAGCAATAGAATTAAAAAGTGTCGGATGTTCTTGAGAATATGGCGGATAAAGTGCAAAAAGCATCTCTGAACGAAGGAATGATTGGATTAGAAATTCATACATATCTGACAACGAAGGAAAAGTTGTTCTGTACTTGCAAAGCATCAAGAGAGAGGGGACTAAAACCTAATATTTATATTTGTCCAACTTGCACTGGGCAGCCTGGAGCAAAGCCAATGCTTCCAAATAAAAGTGCAGTTGAAAAGGCAGTGATGATTGGATTGATGTTAGGATGTACAATAAATAATCGTCTTGTCTGGCAGAGAAAGCATTATGATTGGCCTGATTTGCCTAAAGGATATCAGAATACTCTTTCAGGGAGCAGAGCTTTTCCTGTTGGAGTATTGGGAAAATTTCTCGGGATAAACATTCAGAGCATGCATCTAGAGGAAGATCCTGCAGCATGGGAACCTACAACAGGATGCATTGATTATAACCGCTCTGGTTTGCCTTTAGTTGAGATTGTGACTGCCCCAGATTTTACAACCTCTGAAGAAGTTGTTGCTTGGTTAAAAAAAATTATTCATGCTCTTGCATATTTGAGAGCAGTAGATTCCAATGCCGGAATAAAGGTTGACGTAAATGTTAATATTCCCGGAAAAACACAACGCGTAGAAATTAAGAATATTAATTCACTGGAAAATATAGGCGAGGCAATTGATTATGAGCTTCAAAGACAGGCACGTGAAGGGGGGAAAGAGCAGGAAACGAGGCGTTTTGATGCCGAGAAAGGCAAAAGCTTGGTGATGCGTATTAAAGAAGGGCAGGATGATTA
This sequence comes from Candidatus Pacearchaeota archaeon, assembly GCA_018303945.1. Lineage (GTDB taxonomy): Archaea > Nanobdellota > Nanobdellia > Pacearchaeales > GW2011-AR1 > JAGVXD01. The sequence continues at coordinate 7,083 of JAGVXD010000004.1, read as the reverse complement.
TAGGTTTATTGTTGATCCTGACTTGGAAGAGCTTTCAATCAGCGAGGAGTTTATCAGAGAGATAGAGAAGCACCTGCCTGAAACTCCTGAAAAGAAATTAGATAAACTTATCAGAAAGTATAAAATAGATAAGAAAAATGCCGAAATTCTAGCTAAAAACATTGAAATTGTTGAATTTTTTGAACAAGTAGCTCAAAAGATTGATTCCCAGTTTGCTTTGCCTTGGATAAACATTGAGCTTCTTAGACTCTTGAATTATCACAAGAAAAATTTGAATGAAGTTGATATAAAATCCGAGCATTTTGCAGAACTGTTAAGATTAATTAGAGAAGGGATTATTACTCCTTTGAAAGGCAAGGAAATTCTAAACACTTTCTATCCAAGAAGTGTAATGCCCGGCGTTGGAAATGAAGGAAAGATATCGGATGAGGGCAAGCTGGAAAATATTATATCTGAAGTAATAGCAAAAAATAGCAAAGCAGCAGGCGATTTTAAAAATGGGGAAAAGAAAGCCTTTGACTTTCTCATGGGACAGGTAATGGCTGTAACTAAAAAGAGAGCTGATTTTAATGTTGCACGAGAGATTCTGGGGAGATTGTTGAAATAAGTTTTTTGGATGAGGAAGAGCTTTTAAAGTACAAAAATCCCTCTTTTACAGGGCCCATAAGTTAATGGATAGACTTCCTGGCTTCGGACCGGGCAATCGGGGTTCGATTCCTCGTGGGCCCGTTTATATGCAAGGTATATTACATCTCTGAAAAAGGAAACGCTTAATTATCTAATTCACGATAAATTCATGCTCTAGCTTCTGCTTCTGGAGTGCTTTGTTCATAAAGTCTATCAAAAGTTTGTCTGTAATTTGGACGGCTTATAGTTATTTAGAATTTGCTCTTAGTCTTGCATTGTCTACGAAACCAATAGGTGTCCATAGACCTTTAAGGAAAGTTGAATCAATAACATTTCTTCCTTTTTCATCGTAGTTTATCCCTTTTCTGCTGAATTCTTCTAATGCTCTATCTACAGGTTGTGCGCAGTATTTTAATTCCGCAACAAGACTAGGTCTTAAATTTCCTTCCGAATCAAAGCTTGTATATCTGTTTTTTTGTACCCATCCAGCAACGCTACTTCTATCTATAGCAACTTCGTAAAGCATATTCGTTTTCTTTCTTAATACTTCTGGGTCGTTAGGATTACCTGAGCTTTTATCTCCTAAAACTACAATTCCATACTGGAAGATTTTTCTTTTGTAAACTTCTAACTGTTCACTATCTTTTGTTTCCTGATATATATCGGGAAACTTATGTTCAATTCCTAATTTTCTTTGTGTTTCTGGTGACTTCTTCAAATCTTCCATAAGAACTCTTTCATAAAACTGTGCAACTGATTCTGCTGTGGCTATAGTAAAAGATGAATCTTTAGTTAAGAAATAAGGAAGATCGTTTGACCTTGTAACTGCGAAGTTTAAGGCATGTCCCATACCTTCATGACCATAAAGTCGAATAAGCTCCTTTTCTCTTATATGCAAGGTTCCATCTTCTTTTGAAAAGCAAATAGCAGAAATTCTTAGACCTAAGTTATTATTTAATTGATTAAAGTAAGACCTTGGCTTATTAGTTGGAACAGCGTTAATATCTCTTAAATATTCTCCAACTTTAGTTAATCCTTTTAAAAATCTGCCTAAAGTTTTATGATATCTTTGAATGTGCACTCCTGCAAATTCTTCGGCTTGCCTTCTTACGCTTGGAATATCTTCAGATAATGAAAGTTCATATTCTTCAATCTCCCTTGCATAGAATAGTCTTTCTATTGCTTCTTGTGTTCTTTCTTTATTCTGTTCTAACCATGGTCTTAAAGAATTAATGTCTTCTCTTGGAATGCTTAAGATTTTAATAACTGTATCAAAATCATATAATTTACCACTCAATTGCTGATTTAAATAAGCTGATTCTCCATTTAATCTTCTTTTTAACTCAGATTGTAAAAGTTGGTCTTGGTTTTGCGGATTATCAATTTGAGGTAAACTATCTCCTAGTTTTTGCATAGCTTCTGCTAGTATCATAGATTCTCGTGAAGGAGTAATCTCATGCTTATGACTAAACCTGTGAACTCTATCTAGTCTTTTCAGTAAAACTTCTGATTCCTTCAATGCTCTTTCTGTATTCTCATTTAACATATTATTTCCTGTTCTAGATGGCTTTTAAACTTTTCTATAGATGTAACTAACTAGTAGTATATCTTATTCGTCTGCTCTAATCTTCTTTCCCGTATAAAATGGTAATTGTGGGACTTTCTTAACTTTAATCCATTCTTTAGTCTTTATAAGAAATTCAGCAAATTTCTTTCTGGTTTCTTTTGATGTCGAAGTGTCTGACAAACCACGCACTTTAGTGCGTGGAACACTTCGAGCATCCAAAAGTCCCGAACAAACCTCGTCTCATCAAGAATCTTTGATTCTTGAGTGCCATCAAGGACTTTTTGCTAAGTCCTTGAGGTTTAAGCCGAGGTATACGCAAGGACTTTTTGATTTTCTAAATGTAACATAAACTCTATCTTTTCCATAAAATAAATCAACTCCATCTCCTTTATTACCATAGTGTTCATGTAAATCTATCATCTTCCTTATATCTTTTAAGTAGATTTCTTTTCCAGTAGGATTTTCATGTTCATCATTGGTTTCTTTTACAATAAATTTTGCTTGGTTTTCTCCATCATTTATAATTAACACTTCTTTTAATAGAGTGCCGAGCCACTCTAAAAAATTGTCATCTTTTTCAATAATATAGTAAGAAATATTAAAATCTCCACTCAAATTTTCGTTTCCTGTTGCATAAATTTTTGGTTTGGTCATGTTTTTAAGAATTTTTAATTGTTTCAATCAAGTATTTATTCAACTCATCAGTTTTTTTAAATCTTGTATCTACTTTATTGAAATTCTGATTTAAAGATTTTTCTATAAAATGAGAGACTCTTTCATCAGCCAATATTTCAGCTTTCTCTGTCGTGTTCTTTTGAATAACACATTTCTCAAAGAAGTCCTTTAAATAGTCGGGCAAATAGGCAATAACCTCTTTGTAAGGCAATGGTGGAAGCTTCTTTTCTTTCTCTATGTAAATAGCGCAAGCTATGCCTCTTAAAACATACAGATATTTTTTACATGAGTGAGACATACCAATCCCCATATATTTATGATAATTCTGTTTTGCCATTCTAATATAATGTTGCTTCAGGAATTCTAAAGAACAACCCTCATCAAAGTATTTTTTAAATTGCTTTTTTATTGGAGAATCAATATAAATTATAGGGCTTCTTAACCATTCAGCGATTTGTGGGTTAGATTTAAGAGTAAGTTCGGCAAATTTTCTTATGTCCCAACTTTCAAGGTCTAATACCTCTGTAGTAAAATTAACCTGTTGAGGTAATGGCTCTAATCCTAAATAATCATCTAATTTCCCAATGTGCATACATCTGATATCATAATCAGAATCTTCAGAAGCAAAGCCCCAAGCTCGTGAACCTGATTCTATAGCCCAAATTATATTTATATTATGCTTCTTCTCAACTTCTCTTATTAGTTTCATTATCTCTTTTTTCATGGTATTTTTTTGAACAATCTTATCATTCATCAACCTTTTCTTTACGTTATCAGTTATAGTGATAGAAATTAATTTTCGGACATTTTAATTTCTATCCCTATCTATGAAAGGAAATTAATAATCGGATAAATCCTTTCCTTTCATATAAGTAAAAAGGTTTATTATCCTTTGCTTTCTGCAACTGTGTTGCATGATTCCTAAAAATCAACACAGTTCCTTCCCGCAAAAACTTATATATGGGCAAGGCTTAAAAATCTGGAGTAAAAATGGAGCAAAATAAAGAAAACGCTGAGTCTGTTTCTGATGATAGCCCCCGCTCTCCTATTTTTAAGTGGCTTGTTGCAGGAATTATATTTGTAGTGATAATACTTGTTGCTGTTTCAGGTTATATATTATATGAAGGACTTTCTCTTTCCAAGTCTTTATCTGGAGAGTCAGGCAATTTACAAAATTCTCCTAATTCTCTGAATGGGCAAAATTCTCAAGCTGAGTTAGGGGAAGAGTCTGGTGAGGGCGCCAATGGTACCGGTGAAGAGAGGAGTGGCGAGCAGGTTGTTACAGAATGTTTGATTAGAGAAGTGTTTGATTATAAGTGCACATTAGCCTTGCAGGAGCTTTCAATTGGAGAGTTTTGTTCGTCCGTTGATTCTTCAATTAAGAATTTATGCTATTATCACGGAGCTTTAGTAAAGCAGGATAATTCTTTCTGCAGTTATATTACAGATTCAATTTTAAAGGAAGATTGCAGTATACAGTTTTAAAGTATATTCTTGTTTAGAGAGATTTTAAGTTATAACTTGCAGGAATTGAACAAATAATTATTAATGTTTTAAGAAACTAATTTTAAAATCTTCTGAAAATATACTTTCATACTAATTACCATCATATTGTTATATCTAAGGACATTAGTCATTTCCCCCTAGATCGTTAGATATCAAGGGAAAGATATACTATCTAGGTAAATTATTTATGTCTTTCACTATAAATATAACGCCTGTTAATGCAATAATATGCAACAGACAAGAGCAAAGGACAAGATTTAATAAATCAGTTTTATACTAATTTGTATGGTAAAAGCAGGCAGAGCCAAGAAGAGTGAAAAAGAAAGCGATAAAGACATAAAAGCTTTAAGCGTGAAGAAAAATGAGAATTTTTCAGAATGGTTTAGCGAGATTGTGCAGAAAGCCGAACTTGCCGACTTAAGATATAATGTAAAGGGATTTCTAGTCTTTCAACCTTGGAGTGTTCTTTCAATGGAAAAGATGTACAGCTGTCTTGAAAATGCTCTTAGGCGTAAAGAGCACAAACCTTACTTCTTTCCAACTCTTATACCTGAAAGCAACTTAAAACGCGAGGCAGAACATGTAAAGGGATTTACTCCTGAAGTCTTTTGGGTAAATGAAGCAGGAGAGAGCAAATTGAGCGAGAGACTTGCTCTTAGACCTACTTCAGAGACTGCGTTTTATCAGATGTTTAGCTTATGGATTAGAAGCTATAAAGATTTGCCGTACAAGACATATCAGAGAGCCAATGTATTTAGATACGAGACGAAAGCAACGCGCCCATTTTTAAGGAGCAGGGAATTTCATTGGATAGAGGCACATTGTGCTCATGCTACGGAGAAGGATGCCATGAAACAAGTTTATGAAGATATGGAAACCACTAAAGAGATACTGCATGACGTTTTCGGACTTCCATTTATTTTCTTTGAACGTCCGGCATGGGATAGATTTGCCGGTGCAGTAAGGACTTTTGCTGCAGATGTACTTAATCCTGACGGAAAGGTAGTTCAGCAGCCATCTACACATCTACTCTCCCAAGATTTTGCAAAAGCATTTGATGTTAAATATAAAGATAAAAATGGAGAGGAGAAATATGTATGGATTACATGTTATGGTCCTGCGGTTTCAAGAATTTTTGCTTCTGTAGTCATAGTTCATGGAGATGACAAGGGTTTAAGATTTCCATGGGCGATAGCTCCGCTGCAAGTTGCAATTGTTCCTATCTCTGATGATTCTTCCGTTATTGCAAAAGCAGAAGAAATAAGGAAAAAGCTGGCTGAATTTGCCTCTGTAGAAATAGATAAAACAGAGAAAAGCGCAGGGGAAAAATTTAATTACTGGGAGATGAAGGGAGTTCCGGTAAGGATAGACTTAGGGGCTAAGGAGATAAAGGAGAGAAATTTGACGGTTTTCAGGAGAGACCTGAATACTAAGACCCAGGTTCCTGAAAAAGAAATATCCGAATATGTGAAGAAACTTGCTGAAGAATCAGGGAAGAACTTGACTAAGCAGGCAGATTCATTGTTTGAGAAAAAAATTAATAACTCATTAAACATAAAAGAAATTAAGAAAGTAGTTGAGGAAGGGGGGATAGCCAGATGCGGATTCTGCTCTGTTGAGAAAGAAGGGGCTTCATGCGCAGAAGTTATTGAGAAAGAGACGGGGGCAAGAGTGAGAGGGACTCGTCTTGAGAAAGAGAATGCAAAAGGGAATTGCGCAATATGCGGAAAGAAAGCAGAAAATATAGTGTATATTGCAAGGGACTATTAAGCCAAAATGCCAGCAATAATATTTAAATAGTTAGAATCTGTGAGAAACATATGAAGATAGAGGTGAATGTTAAGAAGAGGTACTTCTTCGCTCTTTTAGGAATATTGCTTGTTTTAGGAGGAGTTTTTGCTGTTTATGCTTATAATTCAAATCCTCCAAATCCACGAGTTTTTGGCCATACTATCAATGAAGTAGACGGGATTACCTGTAATTCAGGACAGGCGGTAACTCGCACAGCCGCCGGGTGGAGCTGTGTAAATATTGCTTCTTCAGGTGGAAGTACGCCAGTTAATCCAGTTAATACACTTTCATATTTTGAGGATTTTATAGATAGAGGAGATACTTCAGAAGTAAATCATCCAGGTATAATTTCTTTTCAAGGATATGCTGGCAAAACTTTTGGATATATTCATTCAAAAGATATGTTTGATATTACATTTTTAGTAAAAGGAAACGGAACTCTTTATGGCTTGAGTAGTTATGAATCATTTTATGTGGGCTTGGTAGATGCGAGCGTTAGTTCACGAATTTATTTCTTTATAAGTGGTGGGAATTGGCAGGCAGGTACACGAAATGGAGGAAGCACGAAAGTAACTAATCTTAATACTGGTGTTTCAATTGGAAATAGTCCAGAGTGGTTTAAGTTACGAATTAAGCGTGTTGATGCAGGAACGATAGAATTCTTTATTAACGATGCTTCTGTAGGGACTATTAACTCAAACGTGCCAGTCATGCCTATGCAGATATTTGCTGCAACGCCTGGAGAAGCCGATGGTAGATTACATGTTCTGATAGATTACATTGACTTAAAGATTACAAATCTTGCTCGTTAAACAGAGGGTGTAGAAGCAACTGACATATGTCAGTAGCTAACCGAAAAATAGTTTGCTGATGATTTCCTGCAAACTATATGAAAAAAGAGGATATCAGAAAAGAAT
>JAGVXD010000003.1 GCA_018303945.1 Candidatus Pacearchaeota archaeon | reverse complement strand
AGAATATATCGGTAAAGTTGTTTTCTCAAGATATGACCAAGCAATGGGAATGTTCCCTTCAGATGGAGAGAAAGTCCCAACTTTAAGGGCGTGGTCAGTCGGCAGGCTTGATGGCTACTACTGGTCTGTTGCTTTTGGCAGGTACTGGCTTGCTGCTGACGATGGTTGCTCGGTCGGTGTAGCGCCAGAGGCGCTGAGTGCGCCAAATAAGGCAATTGTTAATGAGCATCTTGGTCTTGGAAAATTAGGGCTTGTTCATCGAAGATAAATCTTAGATGAGGGCTTGCACACCGGTAGATATAAGGAATGCAGATATCATTAATATAAATGAATGCTTTATTCCTGCTCTTAATGTTCCTTCAGCCAGCTTTCCAACAGTCAATCCAGTGAAGAATCCCTGTACTAATAAAAGATACAGAAACAGGCGGGCTATGCTATTAGCCGTAAGAGCTGATTGAGTTGTTATATCCGACTCAATGCCTCCCCCAGAGCTTATACCTGAAAAAGACCCGACTTGAACTGTCAAAGGAAGAATTTTGAACTGCATGACTAGCATTATTCCTATAAATATGAAGAATATGATATATCCCTGCACAACAAGACTGGATATGGCTGCTCTTCTCTCTTTTTTTAATTTCTCAACTTCCGCAATAGAGCGAGAGACAGAATCAAGGATATAGTCTATTTCACCGCCGGCTCTTTCTGCTTCGGATATAAGTCCAATCGCCCTGGATATTACTCTGCTGTCAACATCGCGTGCAAAAGTCTGCAAGGCCTGGCTGACAGGGATCCCCAGACTTATCTGATTTGCTAGTTTTCCTACATGGGGTGTGAGAAGCCCATAATTTTTCCCCCTCATATTTATTATGCTCTTGCTTACAGGCGTACCGGTCATAACGCTTTCAGCTAGATTTCTGGAAAACTCAAGAAACATCTCGTTTATTTGCTGGTCTCTCTTATTTTCAATAGCCAGGTCAACTATAAATGGAAAGACTATTATTGCCGCCCCAAGACCTATTAAAAAGAAAGGCAGATTGGAATCTGAAGACTTAACAAGCATGAATATTCCTATTATTATTACTAAAGCTCCTGCACCCATTCCTAACCAATGCATTTTTCTTAATTTCATTTTAGTACGATGGTTGTTTGATATTTAACATACTAAGGAAAACAACATTTATCAATCCTACAACTGCGATAATTACGAGAGTCATTGACTCCGGAGAGAGACCTATGCTAAAATTGTTTATTGAAAGCATAACAAGGATGAGCAGTAATATCATCGGAGCGGCTATGGCAACAGTGATATAGATGTCCATGAATGTTTCAGCTATTCTTGTGAATTTTTCACGTTCAAGTCTATAAGCTACCAAAAGAGTCTCGGCGCGCTTTTCTAAGAATTCTGAAAGGTCGCCTCCAGAGCTTATAGTAGTAGAAAGTCCAGAGAATAATTCAGAAAGCTTAGAGCTTGATGTAGACCGGGATACATTGTTTAAAGCAGTCACAAGGTCATACCCATATAAATTAAGCTGGTTTAAGACTTTTCTTATTTCCTTTCTCAAGTAAGGATATTCATTTCCTAATCCAATTATCTTAAATATATATGTTGGCTCTATTCCAGAACCGGATATTGCACTCATATGAATAACTGCAAAAGGAAGCTCTTGGTCTATTCTCTTTTCAAGATTTTTCTTTTCACTTGAAGGATAATAATATATCGCCCCAAAAACAGCCAGAGGGATGACTATAATTATCCAAAAAGATTTAATTAAGTCAGAGCCTGCATTCTCCAAGGCAAATTTAGCAAGTGGGGCAGATAATGAGAAATCTGCAAAAATAATAATTATTAAAATTATAATAGAAAGGGTTAAGGATAAAAGAGTGCTGAATAACATAATTGAAACGTAGCTTTCAAGAAGCATATTCAGGTTTGATTTACGCAGCTCAAGTGAAAGGTCTCTAAACTTCCCTCTTGCAACCATGTTGAATGCAGTTTTCTGGAAGAAAAGATTAGATATTTTTACATATGCCCTGGAGCGCTGAAAATCTCTATTATCCTGCTTAACTTTCATCTTTGTCTTTTCTATCTTTTTCAGAGCTTCTTCAGTTATGTTAAGTTCTTTCAAAAATCTTGCCTTGTCTTCAGATTTTACAATCGCAGTAAATTCTCTGCTCTCTCCGACAAAAGTTATTTTCTCCAGAGAAGTTTTATTTACTACTTTGTTTTCAGTAGGCAGTTTTTGAGCAAGAGAAAGAGAGCCAACCATCTCCGGCAGGGAATCATTCATTATTTTTATGCTGGCTCTCAATGAATCTATAGATGACTCAAGCAGTTTCCTTTGCATGGGAGACGCACCTTCCATCAAATTAATATATTTAGATATCTCACCCACAATTTTTATTTCATTTTCAATGTTTGACTTTAGTTGTTCTATCATATAAATTGATTAGCTTTTTTTTGTAGTTCAAGAAGTTCCTTTTTTGCAGACATAAGCTGTTCAGTATCCTCATTTTTTAGAGCTTTCTCGCATCTCAATACAGCTTCTTTCATGCTTCCCAGAATCTGAGCAAGCAGCATAACGCCCTCTTTTTCCATTATTCAGAAAATGTAGTTTTGTTTATATATCTTTCACTTGAGATATTTAATCTTTAATTGCAACTAAGAAATACCATATCGTGACAATACAGCATTAGGATTCTTGTAGTATTCATTTATTATTCTTCCAACATCATCAAACCCAAAGACCTTTCCCTGATAGAGTGCATATAATAGCTTTGTTCTCCTGGTAAACTCTCCGTGTAATTCATCAATTGATATTCCATGTCTGTTGGCAATTTTCTCAAAAACCTTACTTTGCTTCTTGAAGTAAAATGCATCACTTGAAGGATCCCATATTAAAGGGGTATTTATAAGCGCAGTTCCGTCCTTGTTTACATTGACAATCTCCACTACTTCCCTTATTCTTCTTGTTTCATGCTGATTGACAACGGCATGTGTGGCTATAACTACACAGTCCAGCGAGTTTACCAATGTAGGCGAAAGTTCTATGGGTGGAGTTTGAAGTCTTCTTATTAATGTGTCCACAGAGTCCGCATGCATAGTACTTAATGAAGAGTGTCCAGATGCCATCCCTTGGAATAGGACGAAAGCTTCTTTTCCTCTTACTTCTCCAACTATAAGATAATCAGGAGTTTGTCTGAAGGAGCTTTTTAAGAGAGCAAACAAGTCTACTTCTCCAATCTTGCCTAATCCAACAGAAGGCCGGGCAACAGCAGGGAGCCAGTTTTCTCTAGGGAGGTTAATCTCCCTCGTGTTATGCACAAGAATATTATTGCACAAAAATTTCTCATATATTGGGATGCTCAAGTCAAATACTTCTATTGAATCACTGCTTACTTTCTTTACACTTTTTACTTTATCCCATAGTATTTCATTATGGGAAAGATCGTTAAATTCAGAGCCAGCAGGAGCTATTCTTTGCATATACTCTCTTCCAATTATCTGCCTTTGCATTAATCCATGCTTAAGCCTTATAGCTGCTATTTTGCTAAGCCTCTCCAACTGTGCAATATGCAATGGAACAATATCAGAATTTACATGGTGTGCTCTTGCGCCAAATAACCACAATTTTGCATTTTTTCTCTTTTGCAGGAAACCTATTTTCTTGAATTCTTCAACATTCTTGCTTTCAGAAATGCTCATATTCATGCACTTGTCTTTTCTTTCAAAATCATTAATTTTGGATATTATGCCAAGTCGCAGTAACATAGTCTGAATACCTCTCAAAAGCTCATAACTTTGCGATGCGCAGGAAACTTCATATTTTTTAACATCACCATTAGCGCTGAAATATCCCCTCATAAAATGCTTTATTTGTTCATTGGACAATCCAAAAATAAATTCAGGGATTTTCTTGGCATATCCATCCATCTTGATTACATTCTTCATCAGATTATACAAAACACTATCTTTCATTCTTGTAGAAAATCCACCTATAAGAGAATATTTTAATCCAGCATAATCAGAAATTCTTCTGAATACTTCTCCGCATTCTTCATTCATTATGGCTGAATTATCATCATAATTATCATAACCCCTAGATTCTATCCAAAGCCCGCAAAATTCAAGAAACTCCTTGCTTACATCAAATATTACCGGTACTGAAGAATTATTCTGACTTTTAATTTTCATCTCCTTAAGTTCATTATAAGAGAAGTCCATTTTTAACTTTCTAAACTCCTTAATCTGCATCATATTATGGCTTTTCCACCACCCATATCTTTCCTTTTCAACTCTTAGATTTTCACACGAGTAATTTTCAAATATCTTCTTCAGAGGTTTTCCCTCTATAAAATACTCTTCAAAATGCTCAAGATGCTCTATAAGGTTTATTTCTTTAATTTCTTCTCCTTCTATAGGAAGAATTCGTGGAACTGCAATAAAGGATTTTCCTTCTTCTAATTCACATGGCTTTATATCTATAAGTGAACTGTCATCTCCAAGTGTAAATAATGAGTGGTCTTGAGTTACTTTTACTTTCCTTCCCGTATAGGTAGTTACCTCGTAAATGTCTTTTTTTACATTATGCTTAATATAATTTGAAGGTTTAACCCAGATAACCTTGCCTTCTTTATTCAGACTCATTACTTCAGCATCAATTTTATTATCTACAAATTCTTTTATTGTAATTTCTCTTATCTTTCCGTCTTTTCTTATTATTATTTTGGAGTCTCCCGTCACACTATCTTCTATACTCACGACTCTCGCTTCCGGCGGAATGAAAAAAGCAAGTGCATTTAGTAAAGTGGTCTTACCGGACCCTGTCCCCCCAGCAATCAGTATGTTTGATTTATACTGGAGCAGAATCCAGAAATAAGCTAACATTTCAGGGCTCAATGAGTTAAATGATATTAATTGTATGGGTGTCCAAGGAATCTTAGTGAACTTTCTAATTGTAAATGTCGGTCCTTTCGATGTAACGTCTTTAGTGTAAGATGCATTTACTCTGCTTCCATCAGGCAATGCTCCGTCAAGCAACGGTTGAGCGTATGATATATATCTCCCTGCCCTTTGTGCTAATTTTTCTACGAAACTGGCCAGTTTCTCGACATCTTTATATGCAAGGTTTGTTCTAAGATTTCTATAGATTCTATGGATTACATATATCGGAGTATCCGTGCCGTTGCACTCTATATCCTCTATGAAGTAATCTCTTAAGAGAGGGTCAACTTCGTTAAGTCCTATAAAATCCCTGAAAAGATAGTAGAATATCTTATTGTAGGAGTCGGTGTTTATACGGATGTTTAATTCATCTATTAATAGCCTTGCTGTTTTGTCAAGATATGATGTAGTTGCTTCAAGAGTTTTCTCTACGGCAACATTGACATTTACCACTTCAGTCATAGCATCTTCTATTTTTTTTAGTACAGCATCTTCATAATCATTCAGAACGGGCTCCTCAACTTCGTAAACCAATTCCCCCAGTTTATTATCCCAGTGAATATGAGCTGAAGCATATGGGGCAATAAGCATATATCTAACGTCTAATTTCTTTTTGTCTTCTACCTTTGGCAGAGCAGGAATAGCCGGGGAAGTAATTATCTGTGTCACCATCTTATACCAATGAACTCTTAGATGTATTTAAAATTATCTCATTCATGTATATCAACAATTATGAGATTATTTCCTATACCTCTGTTTTCTACAAGAAGGCGGTAAATAGTTGGAGAAGGGGAAATGGTTAGAGAGTCATCTCTTTCTTCATGAGTAATATTTATGTTACTGCCATAATTTAAGATAAGAATCACGTTGAAAAATTGATTGCCTTCTTCAGTTTTTATTGTTACAGGACCATTAGATATCTCTACTCCCGGCTCTGAATACGGCTTAGTTAGCCCATTGATAGTAATAGAGACTTTATCTGATTTCCCATCCGCAATAAAAGAACCTTTCTTGAGAGTCATATCAAACGACCTTACATTTCCAGGACCTCTTTCAGCCACGTTTCTTACAACCTCATCGAAAGCATGTAGAGAAGCTATGGTTTGTTCAATAAGTATCTTCTCTCTGGTTTCGTTTATTTTAGGGTATGCAAACGACATTACAGCCCCTATAAGTGCAAGGCCTATCAAAGTGTACAATACCGTTTCTATCCATATCTGCCCATTTTTTTGTTTTATCATCTACATGTGCTTAGTTTTATTTTTCCAGACATTTTCTCGCATACTCTGCCATTTGACAGGGAAGGGTATATTTCAACACTATCATAAATTATACCTGGATTAATCATATAGGTTAATATGTCCCCTTCAGAAGGAATTATTATATTTCCACCCTCAAGCATACTAACTTCCCTGCTCGGAATTTGAGCTCTCACGCCAATACTCTTGGATTCTCCAGTGCGTATAAACACCAAGTTAAATCCATTTACTTTTCCTTCTTTGTCTTTTTCTTGCTGGGCTTTTACAGATATCAAATATCTCTGCAGAGTTGAATTATAACAGCTATACCCCAAGCTTTCATCAAATGAGAAATAGTTTTGATAAGGGAGGCATTCTGTACTTTTATACAGATTCTCTTTTACAAATGGCACGACAAATTGATAAATGCTAAGGGCCGCGACTATAGTTAAAAACAAAAGCAAAACCGTTGCGACAACTGCAGAGATGCCCATCTTATTCATAATTATTCCCTCACTATAGTTATTTCTTTTCCAAATTCAGAACCACATATATATTCTTCCTGTGCAGTTCCTTTCTCCCCAAGCAATATAGGCAGTACGCGGACAACATCACCAGCATCCAAATCCGGAGGATTGTTGCGCAGATTACTATTATCTTTTAATATTATTATACTGCTTTCTCCACTCTTAATAACTTTCTCTCCTCCTTCAAACTTGCCGCTTAGTTTTAAGCTTCCTCCGCTTTTCTTTTGTATGGACAATCCATAAAGCGGCACGTCACCTCGGTTTACTGCAGCAGCATATACATAAGAGGCATTCTCAAAAACTTCAACATCAAATCTTATATCATCGCAGAAGTTTTCTATAGGTTCAGGTCCTCCTCCTAGGTCTTTTTGCGTAGTTTCTCCAAGATAACTTCTAGCCCAGAGGAAAATTATTACTGCAAGGACGAGAACTATAGATATTAATAAGACTGTGGCAATAACTGGCGATAATCCTCTCTTTTGCATGACCTCATTAAATCATCCATCTTTAAAAACTTAATTGCTACAAATTACATCCTATATGCTGCGAAGCAAACGATGGGAATTTTTATTGCTCACAGAAGGGCAGTTCTCTATAATCATGCGGACTCAACTCTGTTTTTTGTAATATACTCATATGCAGAGTATGCCGCAGTACATCCTTCCGCTACTCCTGTAATGGCTTGCTTAAATGGCTTGTCTGCAACATCCCCTGCAGCAAATGCTCCAGGCACGTTTGTTTCAGAGGTCTTATGGTCAATGATTATCTCTCCTTTTTTATTTAATTTAACTCCCAGAGGTTTAGCTAGTTCTGAAAGAGCAAGATGACCTATAGCTACAAACACTCCCTGTAAAGGCAGATCCTTGCTCCCATTGTATTCTCTGTCTAAAACAACCCCGGTGACAAATTGAGTTCCTTTTATCTCAACAACATTTGCATTATTAATGACTTCTATCTTTTTATTTAATTCAATTCTTTTCAGATTAACAGGTTCCGGACGTATTTTCTCCCCCCGATATATAATATATACTTTTTTAACATGTTCTGCAAGAACAAGTGCATCTTTCGCCGCCGCATCAGAGCCCCCAACAACAGCCACAATTTTATTTTTATAAAGTATCGCATCACATAGTGCGCAATACGCAACACCTTTATTTTCTAGTTCTATGCTTCCCGGAACTTCAAGTTTGCGCCATTTTGTTCCAGTAGCGAACAATATACTTTTTCCCACATATTTGCTTGTTTCACTCACAACAATGAAATTCTCTCCGTCTTTTTTTACTTCCTTTACTTTCTCTTCTTTTATTGTGACAAGAGGATAAGAAGCCGCGTGCTGGTATATCTTTTCAGCAAGCTCGCTTCCAGTTAGTCGTATAAACCCTGGATAGTTCTCAACAATATTAGTCGTTGTAATGACGCCTCCAATTGGAAGCTCTGTGCCATGCGAAGTTCCTAAGCAAATCGTTTTCATTCCCAGTCTCGCTCCATACATTGCAGCAGCAAGCCCTGTGCCTCCAGCACCAATTATAATAAAATCATATTCTTCCATAAGACTTTATTTTAGAGAGAGTTAATTAATCTTTCTACCGTTTTCATACACCCACATTCTTCTCTTGGCAAGCTCTTTGAAGAATTTTCTTTGAGGAACTACCCCTTCAGGAGCATGAACTCCATACGCATTTATTTCACCATTTAGAATCATTTGAGACATGATAGATATAGTTCTCCCAGTATCAATATTGCTCCCAGCCGATTCCCACCCCTTTACGCTCTTTACTATACAGTTCATTTCTATTTTTTTCTCCCTCCCTTTTTCTTTTCCCTCTGCCCTCACCCATATATTTTCTCTTTCCTTATATCCCTTAGGCATTTTTATATTCTTTAGTATTCGTGTAGTTGCATCAATAGGCCTGATTTTTGTTCCATTAATTTCCAATAATTTCTTATTCCCAAAACCTAAACTCATCAGTTCATTAATGACTCTCATTGAGTGTTCTGGAAAGCCAGCCATGTAATGAATATGCTGTAATCCTTTTCTTTTAAAGTATTTTGAGAAAGTATATACTTCAGAATGCACTATGCAATAAACTGTCTGCCTACCAACTTCTTTAAAATCAAAAGTTCCCTTGCATCTATACCTGTTATCTTTGACAAATTTTCCATTGTGGAATGTAACCGGCATTTCACTGAACTCTTGGAATATGCTTTCTATTGAATAAGGCACGATAAATATCTTTATGTTAGAATCCCACGCAAATCCCAGATATATAGATTCAACGCGCTCCATCTTTTCTACTGCATAAGCAGCCATTACATTTGCAATTCCGGGAGTTGAGCCGCATCCCGTCAGAGCGAGCAATTTTCTCTTCTTGAATTCTTTGTTGAACTTAAACTGATCAGATGTTACCCTCTGTAAACCCCCTAAGTCGGTATAGGGAATTTTATTTTCAAGGCACGCTTTCATAATGGGGATGTTAAATGAAAGCTCTGCACAGTTTATTACTACTTTAGGGCGATTTTTTTTTAGTATGTGATTTATAGAGTCTTCATTATGCAAATCTGCATAAATGAATTCAGCTCTAGGATTTCCAAGAATGTCTTGTATGTTCTTAGGGTCACGGCCAACAAGAATAATTTTATATCCTGAACTAATCAGGTCTTTTGCGCATATTCTTCCCTGCATTCCACTACCTCCAAATATAATAAAATCACCCATATAACACTCTTTACTATGGATATAAAGAAGAATATATAAACATTAGCTCATGTTTTTTTTCATGGACAAGGATTTGCTTAATTATCTTGCAGATAATAGAATAAAATATGCAGAGTATGAACATTCAGCAGTTTTTACAGTTGCAGAATCAAGAGAAGTTACTTCCCACATACCCGGTCTGCGTACAAAAAGCCTTTTTCTCTCGGATAAAGATAAAAAATTCTATTTAGTTTGCCTGCCTTCTGAAGACCGGCTTAACATAAAAGCTCTCCGTAATTTTCTAAATGTCAGGAATTTAGAATTTGGTTCTCCGGATGAGCTTTACTCTGAACTTCATGTCAAACCCGGAAGTGTCTCCCCTCTTGCAATAATTCACGCTAAGAAAACTTTCCTAATAATATCTAAAAAAGTCTGGTCGGCAGATTTGATAGGCGTGCACCCAAATATAAATACATCAACACTCACTCTCTCACATGAAGAACTTGAGAAATTCTGCATTTCCCTAAAAAATAAACCTCTTATCTTTGAAAGTGAATAAAAAATTATCATTAATTTTTTCTGTCTTGTTTACACTAGCTCTATTTATTTTATATTTTATTTCAAACAATTTAGATAAGGAAAACCTGACAGATGTAAATTTAGGGTATGCTCTCGATGGAGATACAATTAAGACTCTGGATGGCAAAACTCTGCGTCTGGCAAATATCAATGCTCCTGAAAAAGGAGAGCAGGGATATGATGAAGCCGGCAGTTTTCTCAATACATATTTTAATAAAACTGTGCAAGTTGTTTTCCTAGGAAAGGATAAATATGGGAGAGAATTGGTAAAAATTTATTCTCCTGATTACATAAATCTTAAAATTGTAAAAGAGGGGCACGCATCAAAATTTTTAGTAAGCGATAAAGAAGTAAGAATTTTTTCAAAAGCAGAAAAAGAAGCTATTGAGAACGAGAGAGGCATGTGGAAACTCTCACCTTTTTATAACTGCATCAAGGGAAAAATTAATCCTAAAGAAGAATATGTCATGCTTACATATATCTGTGAAGGCAATATGCCTGAAGGTTTATGGATTAAGGACGAATCTCGCTCAAAATTTAATTTGCCGCCTGCAAAAAACAAGAAATTAAAGATAATTTCTGGAAAAGGAGATAATAAAATTGACATTGTTTACTGGAATGGCGAAGCTCACATCTGGAATGATGACAGAGACACACTTTATGTATTTGATTCAGATGCAAAGCTTGTATATTATAAAAGTTATGGATATTATGGCTATGGATAATCCTGTCAATTATATGACTTTCTTTCATAATTATCCATATAGGATATTTTTTTGCTTAATATTGGTATGTTATCTATTGTCCTATTCTTCAGCATTAACCTTGGAAGCTCCTAGAAATGCAATAGTGGGAGAAAATATAACTATTGAAGTTTATACATCATCAGAAGACATTATGGATATGAAAATCTTGATAATTAATGAATACAATCTTACCATTTCTCAAGTATATTCTTCAGGATGGAAAAGCTCGTTTTATTATATTAAATCTTCATTTCCTGAACGTAAGACGTATCTGATTCGGGCATTGGAACCTGCGGAAAAGGCCGCACTCTGCGTAAGAGCACGCAAAGCAGGGACTTCTGCATACGAAGAGCAATGTTTGCCAATCTCTATAAATGGAAATTTAAGTTCAAAAGAATCAAGCATGGAATCAGAGACAGCCATTGCTAAAAAAACAATATTTCTGGAAAATAATATAAACTCTGGCGAGACAGACTATCTTACTCGGCAAGGCAAGGCTTTGTATATATTTTCATTTCTAGGAATGGGAATTATTTTATTTATCCTCATTCTTATATTTATTAAAATATTGTAAATTCTATATTGAACATGAAGCAATCAACAGAATTCTCTGTAATCTAGGAATCTTTAAAAATGGGCTTTTCTTCTGCAAAACATGGAACATATACAAATGCGCATCGTTCTTGAAATACTTGGCAGGCCAGCCGATAATGTGAAGGATGCTCTGAATCTTTTAATCACAAAACTTTCAGCAGAGGAAGGGGTTGCAATATGCGAAAAGATAGTTCATGAGCCATCATTGGTTAAAGATACAAAGGACCTCTACACTTCATTTGCAGAAATAACTATTGAGATAAAGTCAATAGACTTATTTTTCGGGATATTATTTGCTTACATGCCTTCGCATGTAGAAATTCTTTATCCTGAAAAGATAACTTTTCCTAACACAGTTTTTAATTCGGCAGCAAATCAGCTTATCCAGCGCCTTCATAATTACGATGCAATAGTCAAGAAAGCATTATTTGAGAAGGATGCAATAACAAAAAAGCTCTATGAAGTCGCTCCCCAGTTGTTTAAAGCCCGCGAGCCAATGCCAGCACCAGCACACCAGCAAAAAAAATCTAAGAAAACCTCTCTCAAGGTAAAAAAGCCAAAGACAAATAGATAGCTACTTTGATTTTCTATATTTTATAAAAACAAGCACCAAGACAATAGCTACAAAAAATGCGAGTGCATATCCTATCCATCTCTTGTCGGCATTTTCTTTGTTTTCGCAAATTCCTATGCAGCAAAGACCATCAAGACTTTCCACTTCGTCTCCATTACATGATGATTCTTCATTACACACTACTCCTGACAATTGAGGGCAGTAATATTTCTCACTCTCTTCAATCTGCTCTATCCTGGAAGAATTATTTAAAGACAAATTATTTCTAGCAATTAAAATTAAGAGCAAGAAAGAAGCAGTTTCATTTCCACTTTTAGCTATTATCCTCTCATTAATATTACTTTGTATCTTATTTTTGACACTCAAAGACAAATTTACACTAGCATTTGGAGCTAGGCGATTTATAGAAATAGGTTTAATGTCAAATAATTCTTTTGAATAGTTAAATGATATATCGTAAATAGTTTCATTCTTAAGATTTTTTATGCTTATATTATAAACTTTTTTATCCGTTAAATTTACCTCTTCTAAAATTTCCCCCGGATAAAAAGATATTCCCTGTTTAACCTCACCCATACTGGTTTTCTTTAGCCCAGCAGCAGAATAAACAGGAATTTTATATTGTCCTATCTGCAATATGCTTTTTCCATTTACAATATCTGCTATTTTGACAGCAAGAATGTTCTTTCCAGGTCTAAGATATATTCTCTCATAACTTTCAAGAGAAGTAGATATCTCCTCCCCAGACTTTTTATTCATGTTTATCTCCAACTCAAAATCCTTCAGGGCTATTACTGCTCCGGGCTTTACGTTATAATTTATACTTTCTCCCGCAACGTGGATATTTGATATGTAGCTGACTTTTTTGTTTTCACCTTCATTATTGACTATAATATCTTTTACAAGCACCGTGTAATTGCCTTCAGTTCTTGGAGCCAATATCCAGAAATAATATTTATCATCAAGTCTGACTATATCATATTCTACAGGTATTCTAATATGCCCTCTAAGAAACTCAATCTGATTAAGGTATATTTGCGAGACAACGCTGTCTTCTATACTCCCAATTATTGTTTCTTCAGGCTGATAATTTTCTTTCAGGCCAAGAGAAGCATAAATTCCAGGGAGCATAATTAACATCAATATAAAAAAAGCAGTTCTCTTTTTCATATTCTCTGAAAAGCCCAGGATTATATAAACTTGTTCACTTGAGCATTATTTTGCTCTTTTTGATAAGTTTTAGATGTGGTTTTATGGATTTTATAAGCGCTTGCATTTCATCATGACTTAGTTGAATTATTCCTGAAGCTTTCTCTCCTTTGAAATATATGCTAATCTTCTCTCTAGTCGGTTCAATCAGGTCAGATTT
Organism: Candidatus Pacearchaeota archaeon; assembly: GCA_018303945.1. Lineage (GTDB taxonomy): Archaea > Nanobdellota > Nanobdellia > Pacearchaeales > GW2011-AR1 > JAGVXD01. The sequence goes on along the minus strand of JAGVXD010000003.1, from coordinate 32,469 downwards.
TATCAAGACATCATCTATCCCACCATGAAGGGCAGTTCTATGCACCCCAAATATTCCTGCCCTTTTAATCTTTAATATCATCAAATAACTAACAATTTAAAACTTTTAATAATTGTTGTACTCTAACAGTATATTCTAACGGCTCATTTCTCTTAATTTTCGCATTGTATCATCCATGTCCTTGTCTTTCTCTCCCCCGATAGGCAATCTATTTCTTTGCGCAAACATCGGTTGCATTCTAGGTGGAAGTCTTGTTTCTCCCGGAGGACCACGAGGAGGCATTCCAGTTCTTGTAACAGGAGAAGCACTGCTCTTTCCTCTTTTTGTAAACCACCATAATCTTAATTTATCTCTGAAAAATATCCCAAGAGCCACTATCACTATTAACAATATTAAGATTATTATCCATATTTTCCCAAATCCTGAACTTTTTATACCAATGCAACATATTTGGTTATTTGAGCATGATTCACTAGACTCTTCCTGATTATCTCCACAGCTGTCTAAACAACTTCCACCCAAATCTTCACAAACATTAGATGCTATCGGGGCAGGAACGCAAAAACCTATGCAGCAAGCACCTTCTCCAGATTCTATGGCTTGTCCATCACATATTTCATCAGTTTGGCATATATTTCCGTTCTGCGCTTGGCAGCTCTCCCGCTCAACTTTTACAGAACAGCAAATGCTTGCTCCCGATGGACAATCATATCCCTCTCTTTTTACTCCTCCAGCTTCAGTGCATTCACTTAGCCTTTCACAGGAAAATCCTGCCTCTACACAAGCTATTAAACTTGATCCTCCTGTTGAAGTTCCTTCAGTGCGTCGTGGCCAAGCAGAATATAACAAAAACGCAGTATCTTTGATGTTGTTATTATTCCAGCATCCTTGGTTAGTCTGTATGCCTAATAAGTATGACTTTGTTCTGTCAATCTCGCTCAATGATGAAGAGCTGCTGCTTAATGAGAGCATAGCCAAGCTTGTATCATGATACCGGTTATATAGCGTATTCAGTACTTCCCAGTATTGCCCATTTTTTCGCATTTCAATAATAGCAGAATAATATTCTTCATCACCAGTCAGAATATAAAGGAAGGAGCTTGGGAACAACTTGCTATTCTCATCGGATAAAGCTACAAGGTAAGGTATAATATCTGAAACATCAACATTTATTTTTTGAAGAGCAAGGGCACCCCACAAAGTTCCTTCATAATCGCACGCTCCGGAAGGAGTGTTCTTCAAGCACGAAACCCTTACACTTTCGTTTGTTATCCCAAGTGAAGGAGCAGAGTGAGTTGTAGGCGATACATAAACAGTGCTTCCCCCGCTCTTTTGGTAAAGAAGAGTAGTTATGAAATCTTGGTCACATGATATTTCAAAACTTTTGGCTAAACAATTATTATTTATGCGTAACCAGTATCCAGAGTTAGACAGAGAGAGACAACTCCCGGCAGAACCAGATAAAGTCATGTCGTTTTGTACAGATATCTTATAATCTCTTCCATCATATTTTACGTTACAGCTTGCCGGAACGTGCTGTGCAACATCAATCTCCAGATACCACTGCAAATCATTTGGGAGAGCTTTTTTAGAAATCAGCCATTGTTTTACATCATTTGTGGAGCTGCCAATTCTCTCGTAAGCTAAAGCAACTTGCGCACTTTCTTTAATCTTGCATCCTCCCTTTGGCCAGCATGCCTCTGTAGCTTGTTTGTTATTCTGTATTATGCTTACTAAGTTATTTTTAGAGCCCAAGGCAAGAACTCCAAATATTGCTTCCTGCAGGGCAAAATTGCTTTTATTAGCTATCTGACTTTCAAGGCACTGATATGCCTTGTTTACAGCAGAATTTTCATCTACAGGTGAGAGAGTTTGAGAGCTAATTCCAGCATTATCATAAGATTCATTTGCGGCGGCAACCATGAAAAGAGATAAAACAACAATTACCGGGAATATGCACATTGCCACTCTCTTTTTCATGCAAATCACAGGCATGATTTATTTAAAAATCTTCGTAAGACGCATTGAGAGGTATTCTTTACATACATTTCTATTCTACCTGCTCCGGCTGTTTCCTTTTCTGATTTTTTGCATAACCTCAACAATAGGGTTTTTCACTTTAGGCTTTTCATCAAGCAAGTTTAAGTCTTTATAGAAACTCTCATTGCCATAATTAGGCGGCAGGATCTTCTTTTTCTGCTTCAAATGCCAATCTATCTGGCTCTTGACATAACCTTCTCTTAAAGGAGGCTCATTTTTCTTGTTCCACTCAAACACACATTTGTCTATGTATTCAGGTGAAAACCCTAGAGAGCGTAGGAATGTAATTAATATAAAAAGACCCCTCTTCTTTCCATCTTGCAGCCCATTAAGTAATTTCTTAATTGGTTTGGGAAACATTTCTTTAGTTACTCCTTCTAATTTAATTTCCGGATAATCACTTTTTTCATACTTCCTTTGAGTTGCCTGTTCTTCTTCCACACTATTTTTTTTCTTCCAAGCCAGGGCTTCTGCTAGAAGACGCTTTCCTTCTTCATATTTAGGTTTAAACAAGAATTCTCTTATGCTAACGGACAAAGGATTTGCATCTTTTGGCGCAAAATTATCTATTTCTTCTTTTTTTATTACAATACTCGCTAGAGCACTCTTCTCATGCAATGAATAGGGCATACGAAATAAGTGTCTTGGAGCCACTAAAACCATATCCAGTCCAGCTAGTTTTGTTGCCGCTATACCACTTACAAAATATTCAGAATATCCTCCTCGATTAGTAGCTTCTTTCGTGTAAGTTATTTTTTTGTTTTCTTTTTCTTCCTTGTAAGGAATATTTGAGATTTTGCAATAATCACAGAAATAATATGGCTCCTGCTGTATGAGTTCAAGAGTTCCAACACATTTATCATTTCCACATTTCAGGGCGCGTTGTGTCAATTTAACATCTTTTCTTTTTATCTCAAACCTGCAATCAGGACATTGGTAATGTACAGTATTTCCTTTATTGGCTTGTCTTCCACATTTTGGGCATATTACTTCAGTAATATCTTCTTTGGATAAATTAGTTCTCTTTTCTAATGCATCAAAGTTTATGTCCAATTTGCTTACAACCTCATTATATCTTGGACGTATGCCCATAGTCAGGTATTCACATATTGCCCTTGGCCATTCCGGGAATTTATCTTTGCGTAAACTTCCATCATATTCTTCTGGGAAAGCTTCTCCAGAAATGATTATATGAAAGCCCCTGCTTCCACTGAACTTTATTCCATAATTATTTATTCCAAAACTTTCAATGGCTTGAATCATAAGTTTCGCAGCTATTTTAGAATAGTCTAAATACTTTGAGTCTATATCTATCAATAAGTCCCAAGACTTTCTAAGTTCGTTTAGCTTTTCAGTGCTCATGTCCGAGCTTATTGCAAGAGGATCATTCCATATTTCTTCAGAAGCATGAAATGAAGTCGCGCCCTTGTTGACTAAACCCATTATGTCTGACTTATACTGGAGAGTATCGGGCCTTTTTCCAAAACCCTCAAAGTATCTTGGCACAACTTCTCTTCCAACGGAGAAATTTAACAGCGCCTCCTGTACTTTGGGATTTGAATAATAAAGTTTAGTTATCGCTCTAATGCGGGCAAGTTTTTCATTGCCTTCATCCTTATCCATTCTTATTCTATGAATGGTCATTTTATATGGTTTGTTGTACCACTTCTTACTCACAAGTCTAGTATCAGACCACAATAAAACTTAAAAGCTCTCTTCATGCTTCTATAAACATGCTATTAAAACTAGAGAATCCAAAGTTATTTTCTGATTTAATAAGTATTATTTCAGAATTAGTTACAGAAGTCCGCCTCAAGATTACAAAAGAAGGGATGAATCTAACAGCAATTGACCCGGCTAATGTTGCAATGGTTTATTTCAAGATACCTTCGGATCTTTTTGCACAATTTGAGCTTGAAAAAGAAGAAATCATAGGCATTAATCTAGAGAATCTCAAAGCAGTCTTGCGCAGATGCAAGCCGGGAAGCGCATTGACTTTAGCAAGAGAGGATAATATGCTTAAGCTGGGGATACAGGATAAAATCAGAAGGGATTTTACACTCGCTCTCCTAGATATAGACACTGAGGAAAAAGAAATGCCGCATTGGGAATTTAAATCTGTAATCAAGATGGATTCAGAAGCTCTGGCAGAAGTTGTAGAGGATTGTCTAGTTGTAGCAGATGCATGCACTTTCTTCGCAGAACCTAAAAAATTCATTGTCGAAGCTCACGGTTTAAATTCAGCAAGAGCAGAATTCTCTTCAGAAGAAATAGAACTTTATTCCGATACAAGCAAAGCAAGGTTTTCTCTGGAATATCTTAATAAATTTGTCAAGGGCGCAAAAATCTCAAGCCGCGTTACATTAAGTTTTTCAGATGACCATCCAATGCGTATTGATTTTCCAACAGGCAACGTCATGCTTTCTTTTGTCTTGGCTCCAAGAATAGAGCAGGAAGATTAATCATCATACATCTTTCTTATTTTTTCAAGCTCTGGTCCATATTTTTCTGAAAGAGCTCCAAATGATTTCTTTTTAAATTTCCAAAATAAAGAATTAACAAGTTCTATCCGACCCATATTTTTCGCTATATCATTTAGCGAATACGGATGTCTCATCTCAAGACTATTCTTCTCCGAAATCTCAATTAGAGATTCAACAGATTTACCGCTATGGTATGTTTCTATGCAGGGATATGTTACTCTCCATAACAAGTCAGCAGCACGCATGACTCTTCCGCTTTCACTAGTCGGAAGTTTTCTTGTATCATGGTCGCCTATTATTTCAGCAACTTCCATTTGATATTTCTCTTCAAATGGATATCCGACTCTCTCAAATAATTTTCCAACCAGAAGAATTCCTCTGTTTTGGTGGGGTCTTCTAGCTAACTCACCATTGGTTTTTCCTTTCCGCACTAAATTCTTCCAGTCTCTAGGGTCTATGCCGTAAAAACCGACATCATGGAGCATAGCTGCAGGTAGAACCACTTCTCTTATTGCATGAAAAAATTTCATTAGTTCTATTGTGAAATATGAAACTAATTCTGCTTGTCCGGCATCGTCTCTCTTGTCTATGTAAGGCATTGCTTCTTCCCATAGTTTTTTTTCATTTTCGTTAAGCAATCCCATTCTCTTTATATTGCACCCTTCTCTGGCTCTTTCACCCATAATCCATATACGATAGTCTATAGGAGAATAATTTATTATTTTTAGCATAAAATATCATTCAGCGATGCATATATAATCTTTATCGTGCCGCAAATATTTCAACACAACAATCTTTAAAACCGCTTCAAACTTCCATCACTATGCCTAAATATATAGCGGTGATAGGGGGCGTTATTTCTGGTGTAGGGAAGGGGATTGCTACTGCATCAATAGGGCGTGTTCTAAAGAATTATGGACTCTCCGTGACAGCAATTAAAATAGATCCATATATAAACTGCGATGCCGGCACTCTTCGTCCAACAGAGCACGGAGAAGTCTGGGTAACAGACGATGGCGGGGAGATAGACCAGGATTTAGGCAATTATGAGCGTTTTCTTGGTCAACCCATATCAAAATTCAATAATATAACCACTGGGCAGATTTATCGCACACTGATTGAGAAAGAACGCAGGGGAGATTTTCTGGGAGAGACTGTACAATTTATACCGCATGTTCCAAATGAGATAAAAAGGAGAGTAATAAATGCAGCAGGAGCCAACGATATAGTTCTAGTTGAGATTGGAGGCACCATCGGAGATTATGAAAACATTCCTTTCTTATTTGCTTTGAAAAGTCTTGAGAATGAAATTGGGACAGAGAACATAATATATATTCTGGTTTCTTATCTTCCAATCCCAACACATATAGAAGAAATGAAAACAAAACCAACACAACTAGCTATAAAGCTTCTTCGCGAAAACGGGATACAGCCCGACTTTATAATCTGCCGTGGGAAATATCCTCTTGATGCTGTTAGAAAAAATAAAATTGAACAATATTCAAATATTTCTTCAGAAAACATAATTTCAATGCCTGATGTCACAGGAGAAGGAACTCCAAATACAATTTATGTAGTGCCATCAGTTTTAGAAAGAGAGAATTTAGGGGAGAAGATTTTGCAACGGCTCAATGTCCAGAAAAAAGAGGATTATGACTCTCAAGAATGGAATGAATCTACGAGGAGGATAATACATTCAGAAAAGAAAGTTAAGATAGGTATAGTTGGAAAATATATCAATATAGGAGATTACATGCTTAAAGATTCATATATTTCAGTATGTGAATCTCTTCGCCATGCCGGAGGAAAGAATAATGCAGAAATTAGCATATGTTGGATTGATGCTTCAAGCTTAGAGGATTCCGGAGAGGAATCACATTCTCTTTTATCTTCATGCGACGGTTTGCTTATACCTGGAGGGTTTGGCAGTTCGGGAGTGGAAGGCAAGATAAAAGCAATACGCTACGCCCGCGAGAATAATATTCCTTTTCTCGGCCTCTGTCTTGGAATGCAATTGGCAGTCGTTGAATTTGCCAGGAATGTATGCTCTCTTGGAGGCGCACACTCAAGAGAGATAAATCCTGATGCACAGCACGGAGTGATTGACTTTTTGCCCGAACAGCATTCAATTTCTCTCAAAGGTGGCACAATGCGTCTCGGCTCATATCCCGCGGTCCTAAAAGAGAACACAAAAACTTATTCATTATACGGACAAAACATAGTTGCTGAACGTCACAGGCACAGATACGAAGTCAATCCAGAATATCATTCTATTTTACAGCAAAACGGACTCATATTCAGCGGCATGAGCCCCGACAAAACTCTTGTGGAATTTATAGAACTTCCTAATCATCCTTTCTTCATTGCCACACAATCTCATCCAGAATTCAAAAGCTCTCTCCTAAAGCCTGCGCCCCTTTTTGATGGCTTTATCAAAGCCTCCTTAGCCCGCCAGCATCTTCTTACCTCTCAAACTCATATTGAATTATGATTATTTTAGTAAAGCTTAAAAGTCTCAAATTATGCTGTTTTTCATGAATATTGAACAAAAGTTAATAGAAGTGGAAAAAGTAAAAAATGCTCTTATCTCAATGGGAATTGACATAAATTATATGGGAATTATCTGCCCTGAACATGATCGCGCAGACGCATATACTGCTTTATTAACATTATTCCTGCTGGTTAACGAGGAAACTAAATATGGTAAGATAGAACTCCCAACAACACCTTCTTCTCTCTCAAGAATGAATAAGTTTAAGGAGCAATATAAACATCATCACGGAGATTCTCTTGTTTCAGAGGCACTTGATAAATATAGCTCCGATTTGGGATTCAGAGCACAACTTTATTCTCTTTACAAGGACTATCTTTTACCAGCAGTAAAATCTGCTTCTTCCTGATGGAGATTATCTAAGATTAGAGTATCTATTACCCACAAGATAATAGAAAAGTTTAGAGAAATATATAAAATGTTACATTGGCAAGTTGACTTAAAAACCTCGCAAGCTTTAAATACCCTGTTTCTGTCAGAAGCTAGAATCTAATTGAATGCAAAAAGCGCATTTTGTGCTGATAACACAATATACGCAACGTCTATTTGGACGCAGGTTTAAATCAGGAGAGTTGCACTACTTATGAAACTTATATTAAATGGCGAAATTATCAAAACCACACGCAGGAAGCTTACAGTTCTGGCCGCGAAAGCGCGCTGAGAATCTCATCCCTAGAGTGAACTGGGATCCTGTAAAGGGCGACGGCATTCTCGGTTTCATTGCATACAAAGTCGGCATGGCAACTGCCATTGTAAAGGACACTTCTGACAAATCCATGACTCTAAATAAGAAAGTGTTTATACCTGTGACAATTCTTGAAGCTCCTCCTATGAAGGTCTTTTCAGTAAGGTTTTACAAGAACGGAAAAGTCTTGAAGGATGTTATTGTTTCAAATGAGCCATCTTTAAAGCGATATCTTCGCGTACCAAAACAAATAGGACATTTGAACGCTCCGGAAGGATTTGATAATATCCATCTTATTGTTTATTCCTTGGTAAGTCAGACAGATGTCAAGAAGACACCGGATTTGATAGAAGTTGCTGTAGGCGGAGCAAACAAACTAGAGCTCACCAAGAGCCTGATAAATAAGGAATTATCTTTTAAGGAGTTCTTTAATCATCCAATGTTGGATATAAGAGGCGTTACAAAAGGCAAGGGATTTGAAGGGCCAGTCCCCCGTTTTGGAATATCTCTTAAATCTCATAAATCGGAAAAGGGTGTCAGGCGTCCGGGAAGTCTTGCCCCTTGGCATCCAGCAAGAGTAACTTTCAGGACACCTCAAGCCGGACAATTAGGGTTGTTTTCAAGAGTGCATTATAATATAAGAGTGATAGCCCAGGGGAATTCCAAGGATAAAAACATCAATCCTGGAACAGGATTCTCCCATTATGGGAAGATACAGTCAGATTATATCTTGGTGAAAGGAAGCGTGCAAGGTCCTTCAAAGAGAGCAGTCCTTCTTACACCATCTTTTCGTCCTACAAGGTTTCAATCAAAGAAAAAATATGAGTTTACGGAGCTTGTAATATGAAATCTTCTTTATATGACTCATCAGGAAAGAAAAAATCAGATATAGAAATACCTTTAGTATTTAGCACACCTATACGGGAAGACATGGTTCTTAAATTCTACGAAGCAGATAAGTTTTCTCATGTTCAGCCATATTCATCTTATGAAGAGGCAGGCAAGAGGCATTCTGCTTCAGGAACTATAAGCCACAGAAGACACGAATGGAAAGGACAGTACGGAAAAGGAATATCAAGAGTTCCTAGAAAAGTCATGTGGCGCCGAGGCACTCAATTTTACTGGGTTGGAGCCGAAGTTTCAAACACAAGAGGTGGACGAAGAGCTCATCCGCCCAAAGGATTAATTTCAGAAAGAAAAACAAACAAGAAAGAGAGAAAGCAGGCATTTTGCATCGCATTGGCTGCAACAGCAGATAAGGGTAAGGTAGTTCAGCGTTATTCTTCTATTAGCGAAACTTCGCTTCCTCTGCCAATAGTAGTGGAATCACTGCCTGCAAAAGCAAGAGAATTCTATTCTCTAATTAATTCAATACTTGGGCCATTAAGTTCTCTTGCAATACAGAAAAGGGAAGTTCGTGCAGGAATTGGAAAGAGGCGTGGAAGAAAATACAAGTCAAATGCAGGTCTTCTAGTAATAAAATCAAAGTCAGAAAAAGTAAATTTCAGAGGGGTTGATATAAAATCTCCTGAGGAATTGAAGATTTCAGACCTCTATCCTCTTGGAAGGCTTACAATATATACTCAAAAATCTCTGGAGGAACTTAAAGATGCTTCTTAAACCAATAACTTCTGAAAAGGCAGTCAAGATGATAGAATTAGATAATACTTTATTGTTTGAGATGGAACGTCAGGCAAGAAAGCCGGAGATTAAGAAAGAAGTCGAGAAAGTCTTTAACGTCAAGGTAATTAAAATTAGAACAATGATAAATCAAAATAAAAAATATGCCTACGTCAGACTGGCAAAGGAAAATCCAGCCATTGACGTGGCTACAAAATTGGGGATGATTTAAAATGGGTAAGAGAATTATATCACAGGCACGAGGACACGGAAGTTTATCATATCAGGCACGTAAGCGTGCATTCATTTACAAGATTAAATATCCTATGGGTGAAGGAGAGGCAGAAGTTCTCAATATAATTCATTCGGCTGCACATAGCGCCCCATTGTTAAAAGTTAAGCTGGGAAATCAGATATTCTACAATCCAGCATTCAATGGAGCAGTTTTAGGGCAGAAAATAAATGTTACTGGCCTTGTAGCAGATGGAAACGTACTTTCAATTAAAGATATTCCTCTGGGAACTCATATCTATAACATTGAGCGCAATCCTGGAGATGGTGGGAAGATGATTCGGGCTGCCGGATTAAGCGCAGTTGTATTCAAAAAACATGAACATAACAAAATATCTTTATTGATGCCTAACAAGCATGAAGTCATAGTCAGCGGAGATTGCAGAGCTACAATAGGAATTATCGCTGGAGAAGGGCGTGTCTTTAAGCCGTTTATAAAAGCAGGAGCTAAGTTTTATAAAATGAAGACTCGCAACAAGCTTTGGCCAAGAACATCAGCAGTAAAGATGAACGCTGTAGACCATCCATTTGGTTCAGGCAGAGGCAAGCGCATCAAGTCCAAGATTGCCAAACGCAATGCGCCTCCAGGAACTAGAGTTGGTCATTTGCGCCCAAGACGCACAGGGAGGAAAAGATAATGGCGGAAGAAGTATTGGTAAAGTCAAAAGAAACTTACTACAGGGGAAAGCCCATTAGTTACTTAAAGACTTTAAGTGTGCGGGAAAGCGCGCAGTTCCTTCCTTCAAGAAGCAGAAGATCTGTTTTAAGGCATTTCGAGATATTAGAAAGATTCATTCAACGCTGTGAGCAGACATCTTCGCAAAATAAGAAAATTCGCACTCACTTAAGGGATTTAGTTGTAGTTCCTAAACTGGTCGGGTTTACTATCGGAGTATATAATGGAAAGACTTTCAATGATGTGCATTTAAGCGCGGGAATGATAGGGCATCGTCTGGGGGAATTTTCCCTTACAAGATCTAAAGTTACTCATGGAACTGCAGGCATAGGTGCAACTAAAGGTTCCAAGACGGAGAAGAAGTAAAATGGAAAGGCCAATTAACGTAAAACAGAACAAACCTAAGGAAGAGAAACCAAAAGCAAGCGCAAAGCCATCTTCGGAAACGAAAAGTGATAAGCCTGTTCAGCAAAAAGCAGAGAATTTAGAAGTCTCTCCCATAGAGAAACCAAAAGCAAGCGCAAAGCCATCAAAGAAAGAAGAGGCAATTGTTAACGGACTTAATTTGTCAACATCAAAAAAACATTGCATGTATATCGGCGACTTCATCAAAGGAAAATCTATAGATATCGCAATTGCAGAGCTTTCAGAGGTGCTTAAATTCAAGAGAGCCATTCCTTTCAGAGGAGAAATACCACATCGCCACGGAGACATGATGTCTGGAAGATATCCAATAAAAGCAATCAAGTTTTTCATTCCTATGTTAAAAGGACTAAGAGGGAATAGTCTTGCGAATGGCTTAGATCTTGAGAAGACAAAAATATCTTTTGCTTCCCCAAGTTGGGCTTCGCGTCCAAGGCGCCGCGGAGGGGAACGATTTAAAAGGGTAAATGTAGTTTTGAAAGCAATGGAAATGAAAGACAATCAGAATACAGGAGAAAAGAAATAATGGAAGAGAAAAAGTTTGTAACATTTAAGAAAGAAGAACTGGGAGTAAGAGAATACGTCAAGCGTGAGCTAGGCAAGGGAAGAATAAGCAGTGCCAATATAGAATACACTCCAGTTGGAGAGAAGATAATCATTGCGACAAGCAAGCCCGGATTGGTAATTGGAAGAAGAGGAGAGAAGATAGAAGAGCTTACCAGAGTTCTAAAGAAGAGATTTAAATTAGACAATCCACATATTGAAATTAGGGAAATAACTCAACCTAAACTTGATGCACAACTTGTAGCAGATGAGATTGCACTCTCTCTTGAAAGAAAGGGCTCATTAAAGTTTAAGGTTATTGCATATAAGATGCTTCAGGAAATAATAGGCACCGGGGCATTAGGAGCAGAAATAGTTCTTTCTGGAAAGCTTCCAAGTGAGCGCGCGAAGAGCTGGAGATTTGCACAGGGTTATCTGAAGAAAACTGGAAATCCGGCAGAAGTTGTAGACAGGGCAATGTCTCAAGCAGTAACAATGGCAGGAGTTGTAGGCATAAAAGTCAGTATTCTTCCTCCAGATGCACCAATTCACGATAGAATTGTTATTGATGATAAGATTAAAAACCATCTTTCTGCTTCTCTTATTAAGGTAGATAAAGTGGAAGAAGAATTACCGAAGAAGAAATCGAAAAAGAAGAACGGAGGCAATAAATAATGGCAATCCTAAAAAAATCAGATTTAAAGAATATGAGCCAGCAGGATAGAATATCTAAGATAGATGATTTAAAGTTGGAGCTTATAAAAGCCAATGTGATGGCTCACAAATCAGGTGCCAAGACCAAAGAAATTAAAAGGTCTATTGCAAGATTAATGACTTATAATAAATCTGCGGCGCAGGGGAGGGCAGAGAAGTAAAATATGGATATTGACCCAAGATTTGGTTTGCCAACAGATGAAGGAGTATTCGATGAGATTGCTAAGCACGGTCAGAAGATAACCGTTTCCACCGTAGCTCGTCGGTATGGCAAGATTACCACGCTAGTGAGCGGTTTTGACAGTACTTTTGACATTAAAGGGACTGCGAAACAACTTAAGGAAAAGCTCGCATGCGGCGGTACAGTCAAGGATGGAGTTATAGAGCTTCAAGGCAACCATAAGAAACAGGTCAAACCAATATTAATTAAACTTGGATTCCCGGAGGAATCAATCAGCGACTAAAATGGCAAAATCAAAAAAACAAGAAAATAAAACTGAAATGATAAAGAACGCAGAGCAGAGCATAGGAACCAGAGGCCGGACTTTCGAAGGAACAGTTACAAAAAAATTCCCAAAGAGAATAGTGGTGGAATTTGAAAGAACAGTTTATGTCCGCAAGTATCAAAGATTCTATAAGAAAAAGACAAGACTTCATGCGCGTTTGCCGGATTCTTTGCAAGTTAATGTGGGAGATTATGTAAAAATTCGCGAGTCACGTCCATTGAGCAAGATAATCCACTTTGTTGTAGTGGAAAAAGTAAAGGACGGGGGGCAGAAATAATGAAAGCAATAAGTGCAAGAGTAACAAGAGGACTTAATATAGGCAGTAATGTTGTAGCAGCAGACAATAGCGGTGCTAGAATAGTGAGGATTACAGGAGTTAAGCATGGAAAATCAAGAAAGGGAAGACAGCAGTCTGCAAAACTGGGAGACTGGGTAAAGGTTTCAGTTCGTGCAGGCAAGCCGGATATGAAGGGACAGGTTTTTGATGCAGTGGTAATTAGGCAGAGAAAGTTTTATAGGCGCAGAACAGGCGAAAGAGTATGTTTTGAAGATAATGCAGTAGCTCTTCTCAAGGATGAGAAAGGAAATCCAAAGGGAACATTCATTAAGGGCCCTGTTGCAAGGGAAATTTCTGAACGTTGGAAGGAGGTCGCTAAAATAGCGCAATATGTTCTATGAAAACATCATCTAGCTTGTCATTAAGAATGAAGAGGATAAATAAATTCATGCGTCTGCAACGCAATAAATTTGAATCCAATGAATATCCATATATGGACTATAGCGAGGCAAGCAAAATATTTTCATCAATGACCAGGGCAAACTATTATTTAGATAATATGATGTCGCAGTTAAGGCAAGGCAATCTTAATTTTACTGATCATCATTATGCAAATATGGAAATTCAATTCTTAAGAGATGTGCATGGTAAGTTGCCTCCAAGAATTTTACTGGGTATGTATAGGACGTTAAATCAAAAAATTGAGAAAGTAGAAAAGCAAAATAAATGGATAAGCCATACAACTGAAATTATGCCATTGTCTTTGCAAGAGCAAATGGAGGCAGTGGCATGAAGAAACATTTCTCACCATCTTGGATTTCAAGCACTCAAGTAAGAAAACAGCGTAAATACAGGCATAATGCCCCGCTTCATATAAAGCATAGATTTTTAAGTGCGCATCTATCGAAAGTATTGCGTCAGAAACATGGCAAGAGAAGTCTTCCTATTAGGCAGGGAGACGAAGTGCTTGTCATGAGGGGAAGTTTTGCAGGCAAGAAAGCTAAAGTTTCTTCAGTAAATCTATCTAAAACACAAGTAATATTGGAAGGATTGCAGAGAACTAAAAGAGACGGAACAAAAATACCAGTTTATTTCCATCCACGAGTGCTTCAGATAAATACTATTGCTCTAGAAGACAAGGAACGTTCAGCAGCTATTAACAGAAAGCAGTCTATTTCCCCCAAAGGAGCCAAATAATGCATCAAACAAGACAAGAAACAACAACTCATCTTCCGATACCTCGGAAAGGAACAAAATATGTAGTCAGAACTTCCAGCCATATTGATGATTCAGTTTCAGTTCTTGTTGCTGTGCGCGATATGCTTAAAATCGCCAGGACTGCTAGAGAAGTAAAAGAAATGATTCAAAGAAAGCTCATAAATCTTAATGGCCGCCCGGTCAGAGATTATCATGAGAGTATAAGACTAATGAATATATTTCAGAGTGACCAGGCGTATGTTCTTTCAATTTTAGAGACTGGAAAATTTGTTCTTCAGCCAACTAAGGAATTTAAATCCCGGGTCGCTAAAGTCATGAACAGGCGTTTAGTCAGCAAGGGGCTATTCCAATTGAATCTTCACGACGGTACAAATATTATTTCAAAAAATGATGTTAAGGTGGGGGACTCTCTTTATCTTGACAGCAATAATAAAGTAGTGGACCACATTGCTCTCGCTAAGGGCAAAGAAGTATTGGTGATGAATGGTTCTTATCAAGGGACAAAGGTAAAAATATCTGAAATAAAAGGAAACAAAGTAATTTTAAAAATAAACGAACGAAATACGGAGCTGAATTCCAGTCAGGTTATAGCATTATGAAAAACCAAAAAGATAATCCAATGAGAAAGATATTCATTGAAAAAGTAGTCTTAAGTGCAGGAGGAACAAGCGACAATCTTGCAAAGGCAAAGAAACTTCTTGAATTCCTTACTGCCCGCAAAGCTCAGATAATTGTCTCTCAAAAACGTATTCCGGATTTCGGAGTAAGACCGGGTTTGGAAGTTGGAACACAAGTTACTCTAAGAGGCAAGAATGCGCTTGATATGCTTCGCCGCCTTCTGGGAGCTTTAGACAATAAACTTTCAAGAAGGCAGGTTGCAGATTCCCATCTTTCTTTCGGAATAAAGGAATATATAGAGATTCCAGGAGCAGAATATCAGAGAGATATAGGAATTCGCGGATTTAACACAACAATAGTTTTTTCCCGCGCAGGATTGCGCGTCAAGAGAAAGAAAATAAAGAGAGGAAGTGTAGGAAGAAATCAGTATGTAAAAAAAGAAGATGTTGTCAAATTCATGGAGGAGCAGTTTAAAACTGAATTTATAAAATGACTGCAAGCGATTGGAGTAAAGTTGCAAGACAGCTTAGAGGAAAGCCGGTAGTCTTGGCAAAATTCACTAAGAATTGCAAGCCAAAAGAGCGCAAGACAGGTATTGCTTCGCGCAAATGCGAGAGATGCGGGCGTTTCGGAGCCCACATAAGGCAATATAATATTAACTTATGCCGTCAGTGCTTTAGGGAGATAGCTACTGAAATCGGATTCAAGAAATATAACTAAAATGGCACAAGACATATTAGCAGACGCATTGAATAAAATGATGAATGCCAAGAAGGCAGGAAAAGACACGGTCTTAATTAGTCATACTTCCAAAATTCTTTCTTCTGTTCTTGCAATTGCAAAACTTAAGGGATATGTGAAGGAATACAGTCTGGATAATAATACCTTAAAAGTTTCTATCAATAAACTTAACGGGTGCAAGGCCATAAAGCCAAGATTTCTAATAAGGGTAAAAGACATAGATCAATACATAAAACGCTATCTTCCTGCAAAAGACATTGGAATTATAATTCTCTCCACAAGCGAAGGCCTCATGACTCATCATACTGCTCAAGACAAAAATATAGGGGGGAGCTTAATAGCTTACTTTTACTAATATGAAAATAAAAATGCATGAAGCGCTCGAAATCCCAGAAGGGGTAAATTGCAGTATATCAAATAATGTGCTTAATTTTTCAAAAGGCAGTATTAATCTAATCAGGATAATATCTGATCCTACGATAACGGCGAAAGTGAATAACGGCGAGCTTGTCTTTGAATGCAATAAAGGAAATAGAAACCAGCACAAAACGATAAAGTCTCTAGTTGCGCACATTAAAAATATCTTTTCAGGTCTAGATGAAAAATTTGTATATCATCTGGAGGCATGCAACGTGCATTTTCCTATGACTCTCAAGATTGAAGGAAACAAGCTGATAATAAATAATTTTCTTGGGGAAAAAACTTCACGTTCAGCTAATATACTGCCCGGAGTGGAAGTCGACTTGAAAGGACAGAAAATAACTGTTAGTTCTCATGACTTCGAACTAGCGGGCCAGACAGTAGCCAACATAGAAAAAGCGACAAAAGTGAGAAATCGTGACAGGCGTATATTTCAGGATGGTATTTATCTCACACAGCGTCCAAGGAGGAAAATGTAATGGTCAGGCAATTTCTAAGATCTGATAGTGTAAGACACTCTCGTCTGGGCAAGGGCAGAAGAAAACTTCTTAAATGGCGTCGTCCAAGAGGCAGACATAGTAAGATACGCCGCCATAGGTTCAGCTATCCAGTTATGCCTGCCGTCGGATATGGCGTGCCAAGAAAGGATTCTGGAAAAATTAAAGGGCTAAATCCAATTTTAATACATAATGTTAATGAGCTTGAGAGAGCTTCAAAAGGCTCAATATTAATTATAGCAAGAATTGGTTCAAAAAAGAGAGAGGAAGTAATAAAAAAAGCTAAAGAACTTAACTTGCCAATCTCAAACATACATAAGGAGAAATCATGAAACTAGACAAAAAGAAAAACCTTGCAGCAAAAACTCTAGGAGTAGGGAGAGACAGAGTAATATTTAATATAAACAGGCTTGATGAGATAAAAGAAGCGATAACAAAACAGGATATCAGAGACTTATTTTCAAATGGAGCTATTGCTGTCAGGGATATAAAAGGAAGAAAGGCAGTCAAGCGCAGAGTCAGTCGTCGTAGAATGGGAAGTGTGCGCAAGAAGGTCAAGAACGGAAAAAGAAAATATGTCATGCGTACTAGAAGATTGAGAAGATATCTTGGAGAATTGCTCAAACAAAATAAAATATCCCGAGAATTGTATCACACATTAAGGAAATCTATAAAAGCCAGCGTATTTAGAGACAAAACACACATAAAGGAGCATATTGCACAGATAAAATGAAGAGAACAATTAGAAGACGAAGGTTGGAAGCAAAAACAGACTATACTTCACGTTTAGCGCTTATCAAATCAGGCATGCCTAGATTAGTAGTCCGTAGAACTAATAGGTATATTGTAGCCCAGGTCATAAAAACAGATTTAGCTCAGGATAGTATAGTTGTAGGTGTGATATCCAGAGACCTTATCAATTCAGGATGGCCTGAAAACAAAAAAGGAAGTCTTAAAAGCCTGCCAGCTTCTTATCTTACAGGATATCTTCTCGGAAAGTGCGCAAAAGAAAAGAAAATTTTAGAAGCCGTCTTCGATATGGGGATGCATCGCAACATTAAAAAGTCGCGCATTTATGCAGTCTTAAAGGGATTCGTTGATGCAGGAGTTAAAGTCCCGCATGACAAGGAAATTCTTCCAGACGAGGAGAAATTAGTCGGCAACCAGGGAAATCGCGAGATATTCACATCAGTGAGGAAAAGACTAGAAAATGGCAGAGAAAGAAACAAAGAATAAACCTAAAGATTTAATTGAACCAGTTCCGGAGGAATTGATTAAGCTAGAGGAAGAGCTAAAGGTAGCAGTGCCTGAAATTTCTCATGCTAAGTCATATTTCAGAGGAAGGGAACCAAGAGATCCCGCATTGGAGAGGCAGCGCACTATAGATGCATGGATTCCTAAAACTGCGCTTGGCAAGCTGGTAAAGGGAGGAAAAGTTAAAGATATAGATTCAATACTAGATTCACATAGAAAAATACTTGAGCCAGAAATTGTTGACTCTCTTCTTAATTTGGAAAGTGATTTGCTTCTTGTAGGCCAGGCAAAGGGAAAATTCGGCGGAGGAAAGCGCAGAGCATGGCGTCAGACACAGAAGAAAACTATGGAGGGCAACGTAGTCACATTCTCCTCTATGGCTGTAGTAGGAGATAGAAAAGGTCACATAGGTATAGGATATGGAAAGTCAAAGGAAACTCTTCCAGCCAGAGCTAAAGCTTTGCGTAAAGCTAAATTAAATCTTATACGGATAAAAAGAGGATATGAATCTCGTGAAGAAGGCAGCACAGAACCGCACACAGTTCCTTTCATAGTCGAAGGTAAATGCGGTAGTGTAAGGATTAAGCTAATTCCCGCACCTAGAGGCACGGGCTTGGTAGTAGGGGACGAATGCAAGAAGATTCTAAGGCTTGCAGGCATACAAGATGTTTACGGAGTATCCAAGGGCCAGACACGAACAACGTTCAATGTTGCAAAGGCATGCATTGAAGCACTAAATAAAACTAACCTTATGAAACTATGATATTGGTAATAAGAATTTCCGGATTGGTAGAAGTTTCTTCTGAAATAGAGGAATCTCTCTTCCGCATCCATCTAAGGCGTAAATATTCGGCTACTCTTCTGGAGCCAACACATTCTAATCTCGCTTTATTGAAAAAGATTAGGAACTTCGTAGCATATGGCAATGTAGACGAATCTACCATAAAAGAAATTGTAGAAAAGCGCGGAGAACCTCTTCCGGGAAAGAAAGTAAACTTATCTTCTGTTTCCGAACAGGCATCAAAGAAGAAGCTTTCAGATTTAGGACTTAAACCTTTCTTCCGTTTGCATCCGCCTAGAGGTGGAATAGATTCAAAGGTGCATTTTCCAATAAGAAAGGGAGTTTTAGGCGACAACAAAGAAAAAATAAATGATTTAGTCAGGAGAATGTTATAATGAGAGTTAAGAAAAGACGAAAGGCAATTCGTTATAAGGGAAGCCAGACACATGGAAGGGGTGCGAAAGAACGTACAAGGGGGTCTGGCAATAGAGGAGGTTACGGAATGGCTGGCACAGGCAAGCGGGGAGACCAGAGGAAGTCACTCATAATAAATTTATATGGCAATAATTATTTTGGCAAGTCAAAAACTCTAAGGAGAGGCAGGAAACATCCCAAACTAAAAATTATCAATTTAGGAGATATAGAGCTAAGATTAAATTCTTTTAAGAAGGACAAAGACGAGCTTGACCTAACTGGCTACAAAATACTAAGCGATGGAGAGATATCTTCAAAGGTAAAGATAAGAGCTTCCGCCGCTTCACTATCAGCCCTCGAGAAGGCAAAGCAAGCTGGAAGCGAGATAATACTTAAAACCAAAGATTCTGAAGAATAATTCTCCAAGTATCAGATTAAAAAGTCCAGAGGATTTTCTCGTGCCCAAAGTGTTCCACGCACTGAAGTGCGTGGTTTGTCAGACACTTTGACATAAATATATAAGTTAATATAATCAGGCTGGCAAAATTCATTCTTTAAATTGGCAATATTATTTTATCTAATTAAAATATCCCTTAGTGGCATCATTTATACATTTCTTCTCTGAGTAATTCAATATGGATAACTGCATTGCTTAGATGACAACGAGAGGCAGTTATCCATTAGAGAACTGTGTATAAATATGTAATCTAACCTGCGCAGTTCTCTATAGGTTTACTTCTTAATTAATCAGTATTTTCCCACTCCGTCTTCATAGTAATAACCAGGGCTTTTCCTATCAGTGATATATTCAACACATTTACTCAACCATTCACTACTTGTAGATATTTGATAACATATATCCACATCTCTCAAATTTCTTGCAACATTCAGAATGCATATATTTCTCTCTTCATTTCCAATATCAGTTATTATTTTACAATATTCAACATTTGAAGTATCTAAAGCAACTCTGAGAATGCAAGAGTCTTGCATTCCTTTGACAAAAATAAAAGAATTGCTTTTCATCTCAATATGCATTGAGCATAATCCCGGGCTACCGGTTATTCTAGCTATTCCAGACACCGCAAAACTATAAAATAATAGAACTAATATAATAATTAAGAAAGTTGATAAGATTCTATTTGGTTTATTTTCAATAGTCATTTTTTTATTAATAATGACTAAGATTATCCCAATGGTTAAAGATAATGCTAAGAAAATTAAATAACTAAATAAAGTAAACATAAATACTAAACCCATGTCACCAGTACCAATGTTTCCTAAACCATAAAATAATATAATTGCAGAATAAAAAATTAAACTAATTAATACAATACTAATGATTCTCGAAGTAATTGAATTTTCTAATTTTTTAATATCATTTGCAAGAAATATTGAGGTAACAAAAGTAAATAATCCTGTTCCAATAAGCAAAAAAATCCCAAACTCTCTGAAAGGTAGTAAGATTAGCAACAACAAAAATGCATAAAATCCTAAAAGGATTTTTGAGGTTTTACTTAACATACCTTGTATATAGAAAGCTAGTTTAAAAAACTATAGGTTGGAGAATTAACTTGGAAGAAAAAAGCAAGAAGCATTTAGCTCCCTTTAACTTTACATCTCAGCCGCCCAACATCTTTTTAAACTAGCTTTCTATATACTAAACAATGAATATTAAAAATATCCTCTATAATCTGCCGGAGGTGAAGCCCCCGGTAGAAAAGAAGCTGGCTTTTAACACAAAATTAAAGTGGACTCTAATTATTCTAGGGGCTTTTTTCATTCTTGCAAACATACCTTTATTCGGGCTTGCTGCAAATTCTCTTGAGCGTTTTCAGTATCTTGCAATAATTCTTGGAACAGATTTTGGAAGCATAATAAGTCTTGGTATAGGTCCGATAGTTATGGCTTCTATTATTCTCCAGCTTCTTGTTGGTTCAGGAATTCTTAAGATAGACACGTCACAGCCCGAAGGCAAAAGATATTTTCAAGGTTTGCAGAAACTTGGAGTGTTGGTCTTTATCGTTTTTGAAGCTTTAGTTTATGTCCTCATGGGAGGTCTGCAGGCAGGCCAGGGCTTAGCTGGAGTTGTAATTTTCCAGCTTATTCTGGGCGGACTTGCTATAATGTTGATGGACGAGGTAACTACCAAATGGGGATTTGGTTCTGGAGTTTCCATATTTATCGTAGCTGGAGTAGCTTGGAGACTATTCACAGGACTCTTTCAATTCATAGGGGCTGCCGGAGAGAATTGTCTTGCGGACTTTTCCAACACTCCTTGTGCGGGAGCAGTGCTAATAGTCTTGCAGTCAGTTATAAACGGAGCTCCACGAGAAGCTCTTCTTGCAATAGCAACGATAGCGGTGACAGCAATAATTTTCCTTGCAGTAGTTTGGGCCCAGAGCTTAAAAGTAGAGATACCTCTCTCTTACGATAGGCTAAGAGGTTATAATGTTAAATGGCCGTTGGCATTTTTCTATGCGTCAAATATTCCAGTAATATTAGTTGCTGCTTTAATTGCTAATCTTCAGCTTCTTGGAGGACTAGTTGAAAACTGGCTGGGGCGACCCACAATATTTGGAGGATTTTCCCAAGGTCAACCAATCTCCGGATTTGCCTATTGGCTTGGTACCTCAAATTTATTGGAATCTTTAATTAAAGGAAGCTTGCAGGGCATACAGATAGTGCAGGCGTTCTCCCATCTGATATTTTACATGGCTCTTTCAGTTTTATTTGCTGTGTTCTGGGTTAAGACTTCCGGTATGGATGCATCAAATCAGGCAAAACGCATCATTTCTTCAGGTTTACAGCTTCCCGGATTTAGAAAAGATGAAAGAGTTTTAGAAGCAATATTAAGCCGTTATATAATGCCTCTGACAATAATGGGCGGTCTTGCAATAGGCCTTCTTGCAGCATTAACAGACTCTCTCGGAGCCCTTACATCAGGAACGGCTATCTTATTGGCAGTCATGATTATGTACCAACTTTATCAGAACGTTGCTCAACAGCACGCAGTAGATATGCATCCAGCTCTTAAGAAGATGGCTGCATAAGAGTTAAATAAGGAGGAAATATATGTTAACATGGTGTTAGAAATAATACAGCAATATCCCAAGGCAAGCATCATAATCATGGGTCTGGTAATTTCTTTTCTAGTTCAGTTGGTAAATTATTTTGTCTTGGATAAAGAGCGCCTTAGGGAGGTAAAAGCAAAGCAAAAATCTCTTCAGGATGAAATTAAGAAACATCGTGACAATCCACAGAAGATGATGGAACTAAATAAAGAGATGATGTCTCACTCAATGGAAATGATGCGTCACTCATTCAAACCAATGCTTATTACTCTTGTTCCATTGCTATTTATCTTCGCCTTTATGAGAAGTGAATTCGTAGCAACTCCAATAGCAAAAAGCTGGCTCTGGTATTATATTGGTGCAAGCATTGTAGGTAGTATAATTTTCAGGAAAATGCTTAAACTGCCTTAAACACAAATGACTTTTTAAGAATTAAATAAATCTAAGATTACTTTAAATATCTCTTCAGCTCATCACCATGCAGGCGTACAAGCTTAGAGTCACTTAGCTTTATGTATCCGGCGTCAAATCTATTGAGGTCAAAGTTCTTCTCAAGAATTTCTTTAAATATTTTAAGTATAAATTTTATTCCTTCTTCAATAGTTAAATCATCTCTGAATTCACGCCTCAATATTTCTTTTACTCTCTCATCATTTTCACCAATTGCATTTGCTCTGTAGGCAAAAAAGTTTCCAGTTACATCTGAAGTATATAGGTAAGATTTACCCTTATTTACACCGCCTAAAAGGAAAGCGGCTCCATATGGCCTCGCTCCACCATATTGTGTGAACATCTGCTTTCTATCTGCAATCATGCGTATTACAGAGATTGGCTCAATTGGTGTAGCATAAGTTACCCTATTTTGCTGTGCTAATACTTGAGCCTGATCAATAAGTATTCTGGCATCGGATAATATTCCGGCAGCAGTTGCCACAATATGCTCATCAACTTCAAATATTTTATTTGCAGATTCAGGAGCAATTAACTTATCCCTTATTCTTCTGTCAGCAATAATAACTACTCCTTCTTTGCATACGATTCCTATGCTGGAGCTCCCAAGTCTCACAGTTTTTTCTGCATATTCAACCTGTAAAAGATGCCCATCAGGAGAAAACATAGTCGCAGCTCGGTCATAGCCCATTGCCTGATGCTGCATTTCTGTTGGAATTTCCATTTTAAGAATGTCCTCTAAAACTTTCTATCATCTTACCTATTTAAGCTTTACTCCTATTCAAATGTAGGGGGATTTTTTGTCCAGTATTCTCTCCGTTTTTTGTAGAAATTTATAATTTTATTGAAATAATAGTTATTTGAAAATTCAAGCAAGCCTGCACACATCATTGGTAAAATACTATTTGTCAAAGGGACCTCGCTATCGAGCATCGTCATTGCCCCATGAAAAAATAAGTACCATGGAAGAATGCAGCCGGATATATACACTTTCCTTTGCAGGCTTAATATTCTTTCTATCTGAATTGGATCAATATCTTTGAAAGTTTTCTTCTCAAATTCCCCCCATATCTTAAGTTCTTCAAGAACACTATCATTTGAGGTAATATTCTTGAGTTTTTCTCTTAAACCCATATCTTACCTGCAATACACAGATATTTAATTCTTTACTCACACAACAATCTTTATATATAGTCTTGCTTTTTTTCCTGTATGCCAAAAGTAGTTGCAAGAATAAAGTTAAAAGGCAAGCACTTTGAGACTCATGTTGATCTTGACGAGGCCCTCAAGATAAAGGCGGGCAAGGGAGATATTGTATCAGCCCTGCTTACCCCAAGTATATATTACGATATAAACAAAGGAACTCATGCTTCCAACGCAGATTTACTCGAAGCTTTTGGAACAGAGGATGCTTACGAGATTGCAAAGAAAATTATCGTCTCCGGAGAAGTACAGAAGACGCAGGAATTCAGGGATGCGGAAAAAGAAGCGCGTATAAAGCAAATCATTAATTTAATTATAAAAAACGCAGTTGACCAGCACGGCAGACCTTATACTGAAGAGAGAATTAGGAGGGCAGTAGATGAGATACATTTCAACTTTGATACTCGTTCTGCAGAACAGCAAATGACGGACTTAGTTAATAAACTAAAGGAAGTGATTCCAATTAAGATTGAGACTAAGCGCGTCGAGATAATTATTCCTGCCAGTTTTACAGGCCAAGTTTATGGGGTTCTTAAAGACTACAAGGAAAGCGAAGAATGGCTCTCTAACGGAGATTTAAAGACGGTGATAAACATACCGGCAGGAGTACAGATAGATTTTTATGACAAGCTTAATTCCATAACTCACGGCGCTGTACAGAGCAAAGACCTGCCTCAACAGGAATAGAAATCTTTTTAAACCTCCGCAAACACTCAAAACCAGAGACGAGAAAGAATATCAGTCTTGTTTTTTACATATGATAGCAAAAGTCACAGAGGCACACGAAGCCCCAGAAATCTCATCAGAGTCTGAAGAGAGTATAGTCAAAAAAAGACGCGTAGTAGTTCCCGGCGAGATAATTGTCTCAGGAGAAGATTATCTTCCCAGCGAAGGAACGCGTAGAGAGGGAATGAACATACTCGCAAGTCGTTTCGGACTAGCCGAAGAATCAGGCAGAGTTGTAAAAGTAATTCCAGTTACTGGTACATTCATACCTAGAAAAAACAATGTTGTAATTGGCAGAGTTACAAATATAACTTTTAACGGATGGGTAGTCGATATAGATTCAGCTTCTTCAGGATTTCTTCCAATAGATGAGTCACCCCGGTTTATCAATAAAAACGAAATGGATCAGTTTCTTGCAATAGGAGAAGTTGTAGCTGCAAAGATATGGTCTATCAACACAAGAGGAATAGACTTAACGCTTAAAAGCAAGGGTCTTGGCAAATTGGAAGGCGGCTTCACATTTAGGATAATTCCAAACCGTGTGCCAAGAGTGATTGGACGCGAAGGAAGCATGATAATGCTCATCAAAGAAAAGACTGGCTGTGATATCACTGTCGGGCAGAATGGATGGATTTGGATAAAAGGACAGAATCTAGATGATCAGATTAGGGCAAGAAAAGCCATAGAGTTCGTTGCAGAGAAATTCCACGTCGAAGGATTAACAGATAAAATGGAGGAATGGTTTGAGAAAAACTAATATGGCACTAAAACGTGAAGATGGCAGAAAAGCAAGTGATCTTCGTCCAATGCAGGCGAAAGTAGGAGTTGTACCAAATGCAGATGGTTCAGCAATATTTACTTTCGGAGATACTATTGCTATTGCGGCAGTTTACGGGCCAAAGCAATTGCATCCGCAGCATATGCAGGACCCATCAACAGGCATTTTACGATGCAACTATGACTTGCTTAGCTTTTCAGTAAGCGATAGAAAAAAACCCGGACCATCGCGACGTTCACAGGAACTTTCAAAGATGACTCAATGGGCTCTTGAGCCTGCTCTAGATTTAGAGGGATTCCCAAATACAGTTATTGATGTAGAAGTTCAGATTATTCAGGCCGATGCAGGCACAAGAACAGCAGGAATTAATGCGGCCGCTCTGGCTTTGGCGCATGCAGGAGTGCCAATGCGTAATTTAGTCTGTGCAGTGGCTATAGGAAAACTTGACAAGGATATAGTTGTTGATTTGGATAAATCAGAAGAAGATTTTGAAGGCGGAGAAGGCCCCACTGATTTCCCAGTTGCAAAACTTGCAAATACAGACCAATATACTTTGCTTCAGTTAGATGGCAAGATTCAGCCTGAAAGAGTTAAGGAAGTCTTATCATTTGCAGATGAGTCATGTGCCAAGATTTACGAAATTCAGAAGAAAGCATTAAAGGAGGCTTTGGGAGAATGAGCACAATGGATACTTCAAACCTGACTATTGAAACTTTAAGGCAGATGTTTGAACAAGGAAAGAGATTTGACGGACGTTCTTTAAAAGATTATCGTCCAATTACCGTAGAACATAATGTTTCAAACAAGGCAGAAGGAAGCACAAGAGTAAGAATAGGAAAGACAGAGGTTCTAGCAGGAGTAAAACTTCAAGTAGGCGCACCATATCCAGACTCAAAGGATAAAGGGAACCTGATGGTTTCAGGAGATTTGCTTCCTCTTGCTTCTCCAAGATTTGAGAGCGGTCCTCCAGGTTTTAACGCGATAGAATTACCTCGTCTTGTTGACAGAGCAATAAGAGAATCAGGCATGATAGATTTTAAGAAATTAGTCATAACTGGAGAGAAAGTCTGGACAGTGATAATAGATGTATTTCCTATAAATGATGACGGCAATTTAATTGATGCGGCCACAATAGCTGCGTCTGTGGCTCTAAAAGATGCTACATTTCCCGGATTGGATAAAGACAATAATGTGGACTATCATATAAAAACGCAAAATAAACTTCCTCTATCTAAGGAAACTTTTCCAGTATCCATTAGCTTCTACAAACTTGGCTCTTCCTTGTTTTTAGACCCCACACGTGAGGAGGAAGAAGCAGCAGAAGCTAGAATAACATTTGGAATTTCACTCTGGAATGGCCAGAACATGATAAATTCCTGCCAGAAAAGAGGAGCAAAACCGCTCTCTCGGGCTGAAGTGGAATCAATGATGCCTATATTGCTTGAAAAACAGATTTATCTTAACGAAAAGCTTAAAAAGTTTTTATAAATTAATCAATGATGAAAGAAAACTTCACTAAATATGAAATAGCCAGGATTTTAGGAGCGAGAGCATTGCAGATTGCAATGGACGCCCCCCTTTTAGTGAAGATAAGCGAAGAAAACTTAAAGTCTTTCAAATACGATGCTTTAAAGATTGCAGAATATGAATTTAATGCAGGAGCTCTTCCAATTACAATAAACCGCCCTCTTCCCCAGAAGCGCAAGGACAAACTCGTTTCTGTCAAAGAAGAGAAGATATCAGATGAGGAGATTGTAGCAAAGGAACAAGAAGTTGAGAAAGAGATTGTAGAGGATGCGGGAGAGCTCGGTCTTGTAGAGGAAGAAGACATAGAAGTTGAGACTCCTCCAAGTGAAGAATAATAAATTGCAAGCAAATATTTATAAAGAATTAAGCGTCTTTCTTTTAATGCGACTTTCAGGGGTGGTTATCATATTATGTATTTCTCTTCTGGTACTAACTACATTCGCTACTGCCATAAATTTCGCTTCATTTTTCAAGCAAATTTTCGGAGGCAAAATAACCGGACAAGTAACTTCGGAAGAGGAAACATGCGGAGAATACTATTCTCTGACTCCGATTACAGCTACAGCCAGCGACATTCTCTCTTCATCTTACAGCCCTTCACAGGCAATAGATAAAAATATAAATACTCATTGGATTGGCAATAGCTCTGTTCCTTATCCCAAATGGATTTACTTTGACCTTGGCAGCAGGAAATGCATAAATTCAGCAGACTTATACTTCTTCCAGTTTTTCCTTCCAATTACTGTAACTATTCAAACTTCCAACGATGCAACTGCCTGGACAACAATTGTTTCTGACTGGTCAGTCTCACAAGGAAACTCTTTCTTGACGCAATCATTTTCCTCTGTTAAGGCAAGATATTTGAGAGTATATGAGTCATCAGGAGATAAGATTTACGGTACTCTAACAGAAATAAAACTTAATGCGGCAAATATATCTACACCAACGGCACCGCAGGAAAATTCTTCTAACTCTTCTTCTGTTTCAGTACCTGGAAGAAATTGTTTCGATTCGGATGGTGGAAAGAATTATTTTGTAAAGGGAATAGTCAATATAACCAATGCAAACGGGTCTTCTAGTTTTTACGAGGACGGATGTTACTCCGGATCTGGCCTATACGAATACTCATGTGAAGAAATCAACGTTTCACTTAACACTACATCATGCATTGCAGGATGCAATCAAGGAGCATGCAATCCGGCACCTTCTCAGGTAAATTCGGCTGGTGAGCAAGCACAATCAGAAAATAATACCAATTCAATTGTTCAATCAGAAACAATCTCTTCTTCACCCGAGAAGCCATTATTTTATTGCGGCTCTTATTCCCGCATTTCTCCAAGAGAGGCGGTCGCAAGCAGCCAATTTAATAATTATCGTGCCGCCAATGCAATAGATGGCAACGCAGATACTCACTGGTTTGGCGATACCAATGATGCTTATCCCAAATGGATTTACTTTGACCTTGGCAGCAAGAAATGCATAAACGCCGTTGAGCTCAATGCTTTTATCTGGGACACACCAATCAATTTTGAGATTCAAGTTTCTTCAGATGCCCGCACATGGAATAGGGTTGGCTCAGAACATACAATTGTAAATGGAGGGTCGTACTCAAATTATGATGTAGATGAAGTCACAGCAAGATACATTCGCATTTATGAAATATCTGGAAAAAGAGGATATGGAACATTAAGCGAGATACATGTAAACGCAGCCCCATATACTGAAAATGTTGAGGAGCGCGAATTAAGGCTTCAGGTTAACAATGTAATTGGATTGGAAGATTTCGATAAATATTATGAAATCAATGGACGCCGCGCTTTCCTTGAAATTGATGGTAAACCTGTTAGTGATTACTTCTAGAAATCTCATAGACAGCAATCTTTAAAAACCCATTTCTGATATTACAGCTACATTGACCTGCACTTTAGTGCACTACGACTTAAATGTTAATAAAAATAGCGAACTGGAATCCTTATTCTAGTTCATAACAAAAAATGGCAAAGAAAAAATCGGAAGAAACAGAAGAAGAAAATATAAATGTAGCGAAGACTAAAAACGAAAACTCAAAAGAAGAGCCTGCAAAAGCAGAAAAACTTTCATCTGATGAAAAGAAAGCAAAACTTGCGAAACTTTTGGAAAAAGCAAAGAAGCTAGAGGGAGAAGTTGAGGAAGCAAAAGAAATAGATATCAAGAAGAAGCTTCAGGAAGAGGAAGTTGAAAAGAGCGATACTCTTGTTCCAATGGAGGATTATCTAAAGTCATCAATTCACTTAGGAACACGAGTCATAACCCCGGACATGCGCAAATATGTTTATCGACGCCGAGCCGACGGGCTTGCCGTATTCAATACCGCTCTTTTAGATGATAAAATCCGTGAAAGCGCAGCTTATTTGGCAAAGTTTGATCCAAAAGATGCAATTATTGTATGCAAAAGGGAATCTGGCTGGAAAGCAGTGCAGAAGTTTTCAGAAGCGACAGGAATAAGATCATTCCTTAAAAAATACCCTGCAGGCATACTTACAAACACAAACCTTGAGAACTTCTTTGAAACAGAAATGATATTTATCTGCGATCCATGGCTTGATAAGAATGCATTGCATGATGCAAATCGCATAGGGATTCCAGTTATGTCAATTTGCGACACAAATAACTTTACTCAAGGCATCAATCAAATACTTCCCGGAAATAATAAAAGCGCTAAAAGTCTAGGAATGATTTTCTATTTGCTAACTAAACTTTATACTGAAGCAAGAAAAATAGATGTAAAGATTCCAGCAATACAGGAATTTGTAGACGGTTGGGACACTTTACAGCCTCCAAAATAAAAATGAACAGCAATATCAGGGAAAAATCGTCAGATTTTATGATAGCAAATACTCCGATGATACTTTCAAGGGTATCAGTTTTAATTAGCTTGTTCTCATTGAATTATGCTCTCTCAGTTAAGAAAGAATTTGAAGAACTTGATAAGTCTCCGCATATCTTGCCTCCAGCAATTTTACCAGAACAGGAAAATCCATCAACCAATTACTTTATTTTTCCTGAACTTGCTTTTCCTAAGCCAGTTTATCTCATGTAATTCAATTTGAATTATTAATTCACAGCGTATTGTTATATCTTCGAGACTTATAAAATTCAAAAAAATTTAACTTTTCTTCTTTTTAGGTATATTCCAATATGGAGATTTATTACAACTATATCAGAAAGTATCAAGGAACTGAGAATAAAACACCACAGCAGGAAGCTATCCCTGCTCTGGATCTAGGCGTTAATAAGTGGTTAAGTTTGATAAGATTTGTCAGAGATAATGACATCATACTATCTTGACAGTATCAATTCAGTGTAACATTTATAAATACTCTCCCCATAGCTTCATCATGAAAATACAGGGCGTTTTCTATACTATAGGGGTTCTGTTTATCTTTTCTGCTGTATGGTACTTCTCAAGGGCATTCATAGCCGACCTTCCAAATTCAATTAAGCTCTCGCTCTTAATTGCCTCAATAATAATCTCATTTTTTGTAGCAGAATGGTTAAGGGGAGGTGAGCATTAATGGTATTTTATCCAATCTTAGGTTGGGGTGTATTCTGGGTAGGTTTCATATTGGCCATTATATTATTTGCTAAATACAAGAAGCTCTATCCGGTTTTTTACATGATTTCAGTAGCATTATATGTATTCACAGCAGGGTTTGTAATAGATGTCTTTAATTTAGGCCAGATTGGAATACTTTCAATTCTGGTTTTATCAGCATTGCTATTCATGTTTCTGGGCTATTATCTCTCCAAAGCGATAAAAAAAGAATCTGAACAGAATATAATATAACATGGGAAGAACTATTTCATTTGTAATTGCAATTGTTGTTTTTTTATTTGCAATTAGTCTTTTAGTAGTCTACAATACACAGGATTTCAAAGAATCTTTTAACTTTAAAGATAAAATAGATTACTCACAGATAGAGATACAAAAAAATTTAAGGGGAGAAGAGAGTTATTTGAGTCTTGCCAAAGCAGAGGTAGGCAGGGTAGTCTTGGAAAATGAGGGGATATTTACTCAAGTCTACACATTTCCATTAATCGTCGGGTGCATAGACTTAAAGCAAGGAGTAAACGAGAAAGAATTAGCAATCAGGAACTATCAATTCAATGTTCAGTTTCTTAAGGAGGGTGTAACTTATTCTCCAAGGCAAAGAATAGAGATTCCAGTCAGCAAAAAACAGTCTTTTGTTCTGGTTGGAACATACACCACTTACGATGTTCCTCTTTCAGCATTTTCCCGGGAGAATATAAAAAGTATCTCTCTTTATAGAATAGAAAATAAAAACCAAAACCCAATTAATAATAACTACTATTATTACGAAAGCGGATATTATGGTCAAGACAACTGCAATTATCTAAGGGAGAGCTCAGAACCCATTGAAACTATTGCTCTGTCTTAATCAGTAGGAAAAAAGGTGAGCATGAATTTATATCCAACAACCTAAATAATCGAGTGTTTTTGTTTTGACTACTTCAGAAACATACTATTTTGTTCAATCATTTATTGTCAAACTAGGTGTAATACTCCACAACTCGCTATGACTGGGATTTTTGATTTACTAAATATATCAATATAAAATAAAAATACTTATATCGGTATAGAATGTCCCGGATTGACACTTGATGATTGGGTGATGATTGAAACTAGAGAATTAACTTCTAAATCAGAAACATATAATTCATTAGTAAGAACTGCTTATTAAAATAGGGTTAAAAATAAACTCTTTATGGGCATATTTGATATCAAACAGACAGTCACAGAACATATTCTCGGATTCTCGGAGACCGAACGCCAAACCTAAGCAATTAACTAACTCTAAAAGTTTCTTCTCCGTCGCTAAATTATACCTAAATTAACGAAAGATTTAAATACTATTCATACGGCAGTTCATTACTTTACAATGTTAACTGTTATGAGTGCCCTACGGTTATCGTCGGATTTTTGTAAAGTCCGACATCTGCAAAGTAGGGTATGAGGTATGCAGAACAGTATACTTCTCATTGTTTATAATATTAGATGCTGACACCGTCAGAATGGAGGATATAGAGTGAGTTCACGATTTCTCTTAAAATAAGAAATAAAATTCTTAACATCGTGGCAAAACAATAAAGAAACCAAGGTTTCTAAAGTTGTTAAATCCAGTTTATCCTGCTGGCGGCTGCGGCTATCTGGTTTGCACTTAGACATGCAAGTTGTTCTTTTTGTTCGCAAGAATGAATGGAAAGCGAACTGCTCAGTAACACGTAGCTAACCTACCCTCAAGCCCGTGATATCCTCGGGAAACTGAGGTTAATAACGGATAGATGATATTTTCTGGAATGATATATCGTTGAAAATTCGCGTGAGGATGGGGCTGCGGCTGATTAGGTAGTTGGCGGGGTAACTGCCCACCAAGCCAATGATCAGTAAGGGCCTTTAGCGAGGAAGCCCTGAGAGGGAGTCTGAGACACTACTCCCAGCCCTACGGGGTGCAGCAGTCGGGAAAATTTTGCAATGCGCGCAAGCGTGACAGAGCAAGCCAGAGTGCGTTTCTATAATTGAAACGCTTTTGTGGGATGTAGATAGTCCTACGAATAAGGACTGGGAGAGACTGGTGCCAGCCGCCGCGGTAATCCCAGCAGTCCAAGTCGCAGCCACATTTGTTGGGTCTAAAACATCCGTAGCTTGCTGTGTAAGTCCTGTGTGAAATCTGGCCTCTTAAGGGTCGGGCGAGCACAGGATACTGCATAGCTTGAGACCGGGAGACGCAGTGAGTACATACAGGGTAGCGGTAAAATGTGTTGATCCTGTATGGACTAACAATAGCGAAGGCACGCTGCGAGAACGGATCTGACAGTGAGGGATGAAGGCTAGGGGCGCAAAGTGGATTAGATACCCATGTAGTCCTAGCAGTAAACACTGCACACTAAACATTGGGGC
>JAGVXD010000017.1 GCA_018303945.1 Candidatus Pacearchaeota archaeon | reverse complement strand
CAGGAGTCATAAGAGTCTTGATAACAAGACCCCCGCGCAAGTTTACTTTGATTTTGCTAGATTGTTTTAGATGGTGACATATGTCACCTGCGTGCACACCTCGGGAACAATAGAAAGCTTTAAATACTCTCGTTGTAGTTAATCTTTTAAATCTTTGCATATATTCTATGAGTTACGTGAAGCGCTGTCCGGAATGTGGGAGTGTTGACCTCACATATGATGACCATAAAGGGGAAATCATATGTAATGAATGTGGTCTTATCATAGAGGAAAAAATGGTTGATACGGGCCAAGATATGGGCGGCCAATTTGACAAAAGCGATAAAAAAGGTCGTGGCGGCGCTCCAATGTCTTTGCAGAAATTCGACAAAGGACTCACAACAAACGTAGGTGAAATATCTGACATCTATAAGTTAGAGGCAGGTCAGACTAGAAAATTCCTAAGACTTAAGAAATGGCAGGAAAGAGTTTCCACATCAATAGAGAGAAATCTTCGCCTTGCAATGGCAGAATTACGCAGAGTGGCAAGTTTCCTAAGTCTGCCTTCAGTAGTGCGCGATGAAGCATCAAGAGTCTATAACTACGTCTTACAGAGAGGGCTTGTACGCGGGCGCAGCATGGAGTCAGTCATAGCCGCTTGCATTTACGCAGCATGCCGCTCATATAATATTCCACGCACATTGGATGAAATAGCGGGAGCATCAGATGTAGAACGCAAGGAAATTGGACGCACCTATAGATTCATTGTACGCAAGCTAAAGATTAAGGTAACTCCCAGCTCGCCAAAAGATTATATCTCCCGTTTCTCATCTATCCTGCATCTCTCTCCAAAAGCTCAAAACGAAGCTCTAAAGATATTAAAAAGAGCGGATGTTTCAGAATTAACATCTGGCAGAGGTCCTGCAGGAATAGCCGCCGCTGCTCTTTATGTTGCTGCCCTTATTAACGATGAAAAAAAAACACAGCGCGAAGTCGCTGACGTAGCAGGAATTACAGAAGTTACAATTAGAAACAGATATAAAGAGCTCATAGAACGTCTTGAACTTGAGGAAAAGCTAAAAGCGAAGGTTTTGGCAGCCACTGAAAGAACTGCTGCAAATAAATAAGTTTTTAGAGAATTAATTTATACAATTCTGACGTTTACTGATAACAATACCTATAAACATAAAGGTTTAAAATACGCAATCTCAATTAATGAAGTATGCGGGGATGCCGGAGCGGTCAAACGGGCTGGATTTAGGCTCCAGTGGCTTAGTGCTTGCGGAGGTTCGAATCCTCTTCCCCGCATTTCAGGGCTAGAAATTATCTATATTCATCCTAATTTTTCTTACTTATACTTGAGACAATTATTGTTTAAAATACCTTCACAGCTTACGCAATTCCATTGTCCTAATCCAGAATACACTATAATCTGTAAACATGCATTAAAGTTAAGCATTTATTTAACTTATATATTGAAAATATCAAAAAGTCCTTGAGGTTTAAGCCAAGGGTTGTTCTGGATTTTCTTGTGCTCAAAGTGTTCCACGCACTAAAGTGCGTGGTTTGTCAGACACTTTCACATAAGAAATATAATGACAAAAATTAATTTTATTACTTGAATTTAAATATACTTCCCATAGTTATCTTTGTTGCTTGTTTATTAGCCTATTTATCGCTTCAATAATTGCTGAACGCCTTTGTAACCATTCTTCTCTAAGTAATCCATAAATATTCGCATCGTGAATCTTTCCGGTAGCTTTAGAAATAACTGTTTGTCTCTTTGTTCCTTCATGCTTAAACCCTAATTTTTTCAGCATTTCATTAGAAGCGATATTTTCTACAAAGACTTTAGATTCTATCTTCCTTAACTTAAGTTTTTTAAATGCAAAATCAAGTACAGAAACCTTAGATTCAAGACTATAACCTTTTCTCCAATATTTCTTATTAATCCAAGATGCAGTTGTAGCTACTCCTTCCATTATATGAATTTGTGTAACGCCTATAACTTTCTCTTCAGATTTTAACTCAATAAAGAAGATATAATTATTGGTCTTTTTCTCCCTAATACATTTAGCAATCCATTTCATAGCTTCCTTTTTATCATATGGATAAGGAACCACAGCTAAATTTCTTGAGACTTCTAGATTACCAACACCTTCAACTATATCCTCCCAATCTTCTTTTCTTGGTTTTCTTAAAATAAGTCTTTTAGTTTCAAGTCTCATAGATAATTTAGCTAATATAGGATAATAAATCTTTCTAAGAGAAATGATGCGTAGTCTAATAATATAAAAGATTGTAATGCTCTAATAGATAACTTATGGCTAGCAGGAGCTTAGTATTTTCAGTAATAAGAGGAAATGTTCTAAGTTCTCTTCATACTTCAAGTCATCAGAATATTGCTAAATTTCCATGCCTAAAAATATTAATCTGCCAGTCAACTCTATAAACTAAAATATACTATCCTCTGCAATAGTATTTAAAAAACATCTTTTCTTGATAAAATAATGTCTAATAAAAAATTAAAGATATTTAATGCTTTGGCAATATCCGCGCTTTCATTGGGAATTAGCTGCAGCAGCAAGCCCGAAAGTCCGGTTATACAGGACCCCCATTCTGATTTTTATTATACTAATCGTGACGATTTCTACCTTGCATCTCCGACTCCAGCTCAATTATCCGATTTTAGCACTAACTTGGGCGTATCTGCACAGAGAACAAATACTAATACAGTTTACACCCCGCTTCTGGAGCAGGATTATTCCACAGAGTGGAATGTAAAAGATTTGTTTGACGGAGTTGTACCTTCAACTCAAGCTAAATATAATATAGAAAGTGCCGTGTTTGACGGAGAAAACTATGTATTCATGCATTCCTCTACCCCATACACTTTGTCAAATGAAATGAACATGGTAGCGGCTAGATTCAAAGATGTCTCTCTATTCTTTGACGATGAAAGAAAAGAACTACTTCCTGGAATGTCTTCTTTGTTCGTTTTTGAAAAAGTTCTCAATGATGAAGGAAAACCAGTAAGATGGATATTTCTCTCAAAAGAAGGACCTGATGGAATTGAAGTGGAAAGGAAAGACTTTAACCTTGGAATAGATGGATTAAAAGATGGAATACTTACTCTTTCAGAAAGAGACTTAGGATATTCTCTTAGAACGAAAAGAATTAACGAGCGTAATTTTTATGTCCCTGAACTGGACCGGGGAGCAACTAACTTAAGCGCCCGTTGGAAATATTCAGGATTAAACAGATTGTTTATCCCAGTGAGAGGCACACAAAGAGTAATTCTTCCTGACAACTCTCTTGCATATCATACTAAAGACTCTGTATATTGGGGTCGTGAAATAACGATGGAAGAATATTCTAAAAGAGGTTCTAAAGAATTTCCTATAATATTAAACAATGCAAGATTTGCTTCTCCAATTCCAGAAAGAAAGCATAAAGACTCTGAAATGGAAAGAAATTATAAGTAATTATCTTCCTCCAATAGCTCTTCCATCTGTCGCTTGTGTTTGAGTATCAATCTTGAAATATATGTTTCCATTTGAAAGCTTTGCTTTCTGATTTTGCATTGCGATTATAAATGCGCGCTCTTGCGCCAACGCCCTATCCGTTGGAACGGATATAACATTTATATTTCCTGAAACATCACTTTGAGCTGCGTTTTTCCATTTTCCTTTTTCATTCATAACAAAAAATTTACTGCTGTAATTATAATATAGCTTAATCTTGACGTTTGTTCCATCGCTCTTTTTCTGCGCTACCGTGCCTAAATCTTGTTCAGATATTATAAAATAACCTGAATCTCTGAATCCGCTTAAATCTTGATTTTGCCTGCTAGTTGGGACTTGATCAGAACTACTTTTACTTCCTTTGCCGGCATAAGAATTATGAGCAACTATAGCAATAGTTCTTGTAAGCTCCGCTTTAATCATTAAAACTGCGGCTTTATGATGATTTAAGAATAGGTATTCCAAGTCTCTCCCGAAATCATTGTCAATTCTCTCACGCTCGCGTGCAACGCTCTGCACTACATCGCTAGTTTTTGTATCTCTCTCGTATTGGCTGGCAATTTCTTCACTGGCAAACCTATGGAACCTTATAAGAGCATTGGCATCACTTTCAGGAAGTATCTCGCCATTGGCTTCTAATCTCTCTCTCTGTGTTGAACGTATTTCTTCCAGAGTTTTATTCTTTAGATATAAATTATCTTCTGTTATTGCATTGTCTACACTTTTCTGGTCTAACCAGCAACGTAGCTTAGGATCTCCGCAATGTCCCATGTCAACATATCTGCTTGGCTCTGTAGAGCCTCCTGGATTTTCATTTGCGCATATCCTTATTATTCCTCTCTCATAAGCTTGGGGAATAGCAGCTTCTTCTAAAGCCGCCTGTGGATTAGTATTTGCAAGAAGTGCTTTAGGGCTTGGGCTCCCGCTTATGCACGCTCTCTCTGAAGTAATGTCATTCTGCTCTAGCTCTTCTTTTACATAAATGTCTCTTAAATAATTTGTAGCGAAACTGGTTGAAACTTGCCCAAATCCGCATTCCTCTTTCCCGTTTATCTGTATGCAAAGCTCATTATATCCTTCTGGAGCGGTAAAGTCTTTTGTTTCAGTCTTGTATTGCCCTCTCGGAATAAATGCCGAGTCAACTACAATTATGGGGGCAGCAGCGTAGTATTCAGAACCTGGAGGATTCTTTAAGTAAACGCGATAATACACTCCTGAATCTTTTCCTCCAAATATATGATAAAACACTTTATACTGTGAAGTTGCTGGCAAAGTTGCGCTTGTAAATGGAATACTGCTAAACCATGCGTGAAATTGTGGCGGGCTTTCAGGTTCAAGAAGACTCTTGAATTGTGTAGGTGATTTAGCCGATATGAATGACTTGCAGAAAGGAGTTCCCGCTTCTTCTATAGACCTAAGCTTGAATGCATTGAAAGCATTTACAGCATAGCTTTGCTTAAAGTAATTTACTGAATTCTCCATATTTTGCCAAGCATGCATTACTGTCAAATATTCCCCTCCTCCTCTTGCTCCCTGCCCATACGCGCTTTCAACTAATTTAGGCAGCAAAACCTTAGCAACTGGAGCAACTTGTCTCCAGAAGAATTCACACAAATAAACAGAAGTAACCTGGTCGCATATTCCTACGAGCTGCCCGCTCTTCACATTCTCCTGCAGGCAATCTCTGTAACTCTTTAATATTGAAACATATGAATCTATTCCTGCCTGTATTCCTGTCAGGCAGACTGGAATGTAAACTCCTTCTCTGTAATTGGGAAGGCATAAAAGTGTGCTTCCAATTATTCCCGTTTGCACGACATCGGCTACAGGATATTGTCCTCCTAGATTGCATCTGGTTGGCGGGCATATTACTGGATCGCAGACATTGAACAACAGCTTGCAATCTCCAGGACTCATGAAATCCTGACACTGCACTCCTTCGTATGGCGTTACCGGAGTTCCTCTCTGAAGCCTATTATTATTTATTGTCGCTCCGCGAGGATCATTGCGTTGCCTATTAGCTTCAAATAAAGCTTCTCTTGATTCTCTTATTAGCTTTCTTGATTCATCATTTGAAAGCCCGAAAACTCTGGCATCTGAAGATATGCCTTCGAAGACTGACTGGCACTGGTCGCTCTCGTCTATTCTTGTATCGCTTCCTGCATTGCATATATACCATAATTTAGGCAATCCTGAACTGTCATAAGCTGCTATTTCATTCCCAACAGGAAGATTAGATTTAACTTTCACATACCATCCATGCGTTACGTCAAATGGAACTAAAGCTGCAAATCCTTTGTCTACTCCTGTTTCAAAATACCTAACCTTCCAATCTTCCTGCCTTATGGAATTCATGTAAACGCTGTCTGAATTTTCAAGCACGCTTATCTGATACTCTGCCCTGAACTTATCCATTGTGCTTGGAGCATACGCTTGACTTGTAATGCTGTACTGTCCATTAGAATCGCTCTGTTCCATTTCGTAAACATTTGTTGGCTCTAATCTATTTCCTACTTTGTTTCCTACAACTAAGAACTTCTTGGCAACTACTTTCTCTTCTCCTAAAGCGCCTCTCTCCGTCCTGGCTCCTGCAACAATCATTGCCGCTTGAGCGTTGTCTATCACGTTAACATCCTGAGAAATCTTTATTTCCTTCCCGTTAAGTTGATAACTGCTTACGCTTTCCGCATTCTTTCCTAGTGGCTTAAGCTCTCCTATGCTTCCCTGAACTGGCCTCTGAATGTCAGCTATATTGCCTGCGGAAGCCGCAACCATCTTGTAATTAGAATAAGTAAAGTCGCTTGTTTTTTGGTATGCTTCGTAGAATTTCTTGGACTCATCTATTCTTTTCTTTGTTTCATCTATCTGTTTACCTGCGCTGGTATATCCTTGTTGTTTTAATAAAGCATTGTAATGAAGTTCTCTTAAGTCACTGTATCTGTAAGCCGCATTTCCTTTTTCATCAGGTTCATTTAAA
This sequence comes from Candidatus Pacearchaeota archaeon, assembly GCA_018303945.1. Taxonomy (GTDB): domain Archaea; phylum Nanobdellota; class Nanobdellia; order Pacearchaeales; family GW2011-AR1; genus JAGVXD01. The sequence continues at coordinate 18,947 of JAGVXD010000017.1, read as the reverse complement.
CTCTTGATATAATCGCAAGTTGACTGTTCCAATTGATTTGAATTGCACATCTCATTCAAGTCTTTTAAGTAATTTCTTGTGGCTTCCACTGTGTTAACGCTCTTTCCTCCGGCAAATGCTCCTGAAGTAATTTCTGGTTGTTTCTCCAACTGTTTAAGTTGTGTATTGACATTTGCTAATGATTTTGTTCTGGCTTCAACTTCGGAATTGATATATTCTTTTTCTCCATTGAAACACTCTGTCAAAGTACGATAAGAAACTGAAGCCTTCTCTCCATTGCCTCTGTCAATTACATGGTCTGGACTGTCAATTGCATCTTTGCATCTTTGCTTCCATCCTGTTGAGCCAGACATTGCATGCTCTCTGGCCAAAGTTGTGCCGTCTATTCCATCAATGAAATTCTTTACAGTTAAAACTCCTGCTGTTGCAAAACAAGCGCCTTTCAAGCCGGTAACTACCGTGCTTAATCTCTTGGATATACTCTCCCACTGTTGAATGCTCGTATTAAGATTGGCTATTTTTTCAAGAGATTTTTCAGGAGAAAGTTTTATGGCTCTCTTTTCTATTCCAATATGTACAGTTACATTTGCTTTTGATTCTGCTCTCCCGACATCAGCAGGTTCAAGTCGGACTCTGGCGACTTTTCCTATGTTTATATCATTAAGAACAAGAGGAACTCCGCATGCGCTGACACTTGCTCCAACGCGTAGGTTGTGTGGAGAAAGAGAATAAAATTTATCATTGAAGTAGCTTGCATATATACTCATTATTTCTTTTTCTCTTGCCTTCTCTGGCTGACTTTGCAATCTCTTTTTAGCATTCTCTAAGTCGGCTCTTAAAGTAGGACTTTCATCCGGACAAGAAATTCTTATTTCTGCTCTCTCGCTATCAGTTATTTCCTGCAATAAGACGCTTCCTTCATTGCCACTCCTGGTCTCAAAAGTACGGACTTCTCCAGGAGCAAGCTTAATTTCTCTTCCTTCAATTAGGAAGCTGGCTGAAGTGCTGTCTGCTTTAGGAAGAGTAAAACCAACTAATCTAATAGTTCTGTATCTTCCGTTGATAAGTACTGTGGTACCGGAGGACTTATAGTCAAAAGCTAGAAGATTATTTATCTCGCTTTCATATTGAATTCTCTTATTATGTGAAGGATAAGTTTCTATGAAATTCTGCATAAGTCTTATCTTTGTTTCATGCTTGCCATATTTATCTGCTAAGTTTATTGCTTCCTGGAAAGCTCTTGCCCCATAGCCCTCGCTTGAATCTATATCCTTATCTCTTTCTAAGGGATAATCTTCTGCTACTTTCTCATATGCTTGAATGCTATCTGTGAAATATTTTTCCGTTGCATTGTCGTAACTTTTCTCCGATAGGATTCTTCCCTCGCACTTTCTTACAAGCTCGTCCTTTAATTTTGCCGACCACCCTCCTAAACTTGTCTGGATTTCTAAAGCGTCTTTTTCTTTAATACTGTAATCACTTCTATATCTAAGTCTCCATATCTCTCCCTCTCCTTGTTTTCCTGCAGAATATAATCCTGGTAAGAAGTCAGTATGTGGCTCTATTCCGGAAGCAGCAATGTCTCCGGCAGTTATGTTAACCTCGCACACTAAAGGAGAATTAAATCTGGAGGAATCAAATATTGAACTCCATGTATACGAACCAACATCGCTCAAAACTCCTTTATTCTCTAATTTAACTCCTGTGTATATTCTTTTATCGCCCGGAATTATGTCTCCCTCTGAAAATTTAGAAGTTCTTGCATTTATGCTCAAGCGTAAAAGTGGCTCACCAGGGCAGCTTAACTCAATGAATCCTGCATTGTTGATGCTAGTGCTTACTACTTTATTTACACTGCATCTGTCAAATATTTTGCTTCCTTGATAAACATCTATTTTATCAACTCCTTGGTCACTTGCGCTTATCTCTAGGCGTGCACTTATTCTCTCCGGCTCCATTCCCTCATATACTGCACGCACTCCAACCGGACAGTACCCTCCAGGAAGATATAATGTATCGGAAATCTTGCCTCTTGCTAAAACACTGCTTGAGACTCTCCTTCCTCCGTCATATATTGTTAAGAGCAAACTCTCCTGCTGTATATTTTCGGCTCTTACAGAGAATCTTCCGTTCCAGAATGTCTGTTTGTTTTGTTCAAGCTGCCAATCTCTCTCGCCTACGTCTTGAAGCATGAACTCGCTTCTTCCAATGCCTAGAGCATTGCCTGCATCGTATCTTACTGTTCCAGACATAGTCACATTGATAAATTCAGGCAGAGAAGATTCATTGGCTTGTTTCTTTAATACAACAACAGCATATCCTATATTGTTCAAAACAGGATCACCTAGCAATATATCATGTGTGCGCAATGCGGCATACGCTGGATGAAATCCTACGGTTGCTATTTCCTTGGGATATTTTCCGCTAAATCCGATATCTCTTATCTCTTTTATATCCATTAGAGGGTTAAGTTTTATTGCGTCAATCTGGCAAAATACCGGCACGTTTTGCTCTGCAAGAAGGTCGCTTCTAACTACCGCTGGCTGACACGCTCCAGGTCTTACATAAAGCAATACATCTTCTTGCGATTTGCATTGTGAAGAATTCTGAAATATTGGCCAGTAAATTCCGGCATTAGAGCCATAATAAGAAGAAAATCCAGACCTTAAGTTAGGATGATTTACATAAGTAAAGCTGGATGAGCTGGAGCTAAATCCTCCTACAGCACTTACTAAAAATACATTCATGACTATAATGCCTGCTAAAATTAAAAATAAATAAATCTTAGATTTCACAATACCACCTCGGCATTTAAATTATCAAATGAAATATAATTCTCATGAAGTTCTTCTATGGTACTTGGGGCATTTAAGCTGTCGACTTCTATTTTTATAGTTCCTTTTTCCAGATTTTCAGGCAGAAAGTAATAATTTGTCTTTCCACCTCCGCTTAAAGCATAATCTATTTTTGTTTCTGGTATCTTGATGTCAAAGCATTCTTCCCTTGTTCCTCCAAACAAGCCAAAGAATCCTCCCCTCGCAACTTCCTGACATTGAGACTTGGTGCTCTCTGGAATAACTATGCTGGAATTGCTGTAAACATAAACACTTATATTGTAAAGCCCTTCTGTTAAGATAATTTCAGAGCCATCAGGTATTATTGTGCTTTGCGCTACCGGCCCGTCTAAATTAACAAGGGCGCTTCCAGTAATATCTCTCCCATTCATGCTTAATTTTATATTTACCGGATATTCTCGGTCTATAATTATATCTGCAAAACGCTCGCTGTTGCTTGAGAATTGATATTCCTTGGTGCTGTACCCTTCTGCTCTAACAACAAAACGCCCATTTAAACAAGATGGAACCAACCCTGTAAGGCTTCCGTTTCTTGTCTCTCCAATAATGCACTTCTGGTCAAAACATGAGTAATCTATTTTTGAATTGACTGCTTCATAATCCACATTGTGCACATCTATTTTTACTTCCTGCGTCTTGAACTCGCATAAATCAAAAGATTCTTGTTCACCTTCTAATTCGGAAAATTCCCCTTCACGAGGAAGATTGTTGTCTATGACAACAACTGTGGGAAATTGGAACATCTCATTTCCTTTTGAAACCTGAACCATGACTGGGAAGCTTAAATCATATACAAAATGATATGGAGAATAGCAGAAGCCCAGCACTCCCAAGCCTTCTTGGTTTCCGACTGGTTCAGCTATCATCAGCTCATCGTCCGCTCCTGCAATCTCAACTCTCATCGGCCACTCTGGAATATATAAAAGATTTGCATCGTTTGATATTTTCTTCTTGATAATAAAATACTTCTCTGCATTAGAAGAATCTGGCTCGCCTTCAAAAGTTAAAGCGCCTATGTTTGCACTAAGCCCTTCTTGTATTGAGTTGACGACTTCCCTTGATTTCCATATCTTTGGACTGCAGCTTATCTCAACGCCATCAACTGGAGCATACAATCTTAATACATCTATAGAATAGTTTTCAAGAAAATAATCTTTTCTCTCCTTTTCATATATTGTTTTTGCATCGGAATATAAAGAGCCGAAATTGCTTGGTAAAACTAAATCGTATCTGTTTTTCCTGCTTGATGATTCATCCTTTCTTACACTTACTGCAGAGTCCACGCTTACCCTTACATTATTATTCTCTATGTTTACATTGACATCTGGGGAATTGTCGGCATCTATTTCCAATCCTTGTTCTCTGAAAGCGTCAAATGAACATGAGTCTGGAAGAATATTTTCAAGATAGGATTCTATGGAGTCTTCTATATTGGATAAAGTAGGCACGCTTTCCTTTTCCAAACCGTTTGCGCTGATGTAGCTCCAATAAGGAACATTTATCCCTGCAAAAGAGAGATGTGAAGAAAAAGGAGCATATTCGCTTCCTGCCTTATATAATGGTTGCTGTATATATCCTCCATGACTTCCGGCTATATCTAAGGCAATACGACTCTCATCCTGAATGCATTGCTCATAAAATTCATAAACAACACTGAAATCGCCACTCTCTCCGCCTTGTTGATTTGATTTATTAACGGCTAGATATACCCCCACTCCTGCAACAAGAACAAGAGCAATAATCACAAAAATAGCTATCTGCCCGCGTCTATTCACCTCTCTTAGCATGATTTTAAACAGCAAAAGAGAATATATAAACTTTTATTGCTCAAACTGGATGCAATACTCTGCAGCCCGCTACATTGCTCAAACTGGATGCAATACTCTGCAGCCCGCTACGATAGTTTACAGTTTGAGGCTTAAAAATACCTCGAAGTTTGCTCTGATTGGGATTTTTATTGACTCCCATGTAAGCGTGAACGCATAAATAAAGATAGTATGACAACCGCCGCTCCTTCTATAAAAGTGCTTTCTATTAAAAACAGAAGAAAAAAAGAAGTGTTGCTTTTTTCCCCTCTAACACTCTTATGCAATAAACTGGGATAAGATAATATCTTCTCCTCTCCATTGTACATCCTACTCTGAAATTTTATCCAACTGCCTACACCCATTGCACCATTCTCCGGACTTAATATTAAAACCCCTTCGTAATCCCCTTCAAAAAGAGGTTTAATGCATAAAGTTATGTTTTCCTGCTCTCTAACAAGCACATTTTTAGGGTATTTTAATAAAACGCCTTTTTCTTCTTCAGATAAAGTGTAATCCTTAATGACTTTGCTACTGCCTAAGTCTCTTTTCCAGAGCGTGAATATCTCTGCCTTTACTGCTTTCCCTGAAGAGAAAAGCATTATATTCTGACAGCGTTCCTCCCCTGTCTGCCCAAAAAAATAAGTTTCTGGAGGGGAAATGCCTATCTGATAACTGCTGACTATACTACTAAGTAAAATTCCCGTAAATAAGATGCAAAGAATAAACAAATTCTTCTTAAATTGAAATTTAACCTGATGTTGCCACAAATTTGACATTGGCACGTAAAGTTGAAACTCCCGATGGAACACTTCCAGTATAATCACTCAAATCCATACGGGTATAAAAGTAGTCATTGTTTGTCCCTCCAAGTCTTGAAGGTTTGCTCATGTTAAGGGAAAAGTTTCCTACCTGCCTAAAAGAATAGTCTACTCCTGAAAGTCTCTTGGAAAAATAAAGTTTCTCAAATATAGGATCATGGTCCCCTATTAAAATTGGTGTTATAATTATGTCTGTTGTCCCTGTATTGACTATGTCAACTCTCTTTTCTTCCCCAACAAAACCTGAAGAAATATTTCCCAGATATATGATGTCTGGAACTTCCACACTTACAACCGAGCCATAAACGGTAGCTTCAAATACAGTAATATCGCCTGCAAGTGCAAATGGCATAAAAAACAAAAGAAATAATGCAGAATAAAAAAGCTTATTCCTCATATTTAAGCCACATTAAACTTGTATTTAAATATTTCGTCGATAAATCATGGCCCCACCAAGAATCGAACTTGGGTATGGTCCACGTCAAAGACCCGGTCTACCATTAGCCTATGGGGCCAAACACAAAATGGCAACTATTTGGGATATATAAGTCTTTTTGGCAAGAGATTATATTTTCCAAAAAACAAAACATTTTTAATGCTCTTCTCATCAGACTTTATGTATGCCTCTGTAGCTCAGTTGGTTAGAGCGGCAGTTTTGTAAACTGTAGGTCGGGGGTTCAATTCCCTCCAGAGGCTTATTAAGAATCTATCACTTAAACAATGAAAATAACTAAAGAAGAATATGAAGTTTTGTATTGTATTGCTAGAAATGGACTTATGGATTTTGACAAATTATATGAAAGGAAATTAATTTCCATCAATACAATCATCAATAAACTGGAGAAAAAAGGTTTATTAAAATTAAGCTATAGAGATGGAAAAATATATGGTTTTATGGAAACTCCTAAAGGTGAAAAAATAATCACTGACAAAAAATATGAAATGTGGTTTAATGAGCTTGGAGATTAAAAAGATAACGTTCAAAATCTTAACGCTGGTTAGAAGATTATAAGGGGAGGGGAGCATTACACTCCCCTCAGAAGGTAGGTCGTTATTTATTTCCACATCACCTCCGTGCAGGCTGTCATACTTAACCTAAGAGACTCCTTTATTAATGGCTTGTTAAGAAATAATAAAGATTTATTTTTCATAAAGCTTATATACTATCCGACGGAATTATATATATGGAATACATCTATCTGGTTCCCGTCTGGTTCTTTGGATTCAGTATAGCTATGGAGGTAGTTTTTGCGTTCGTGACAATTATAGTCGCTTCTTACGCTCTAAGAATCTATAAATTGTCGGCACAGCGTGAAAGTATGCTTCTAGGCGTCAGCTTTCTCCTTATAGCCTTTTCTTATATACTTAAAGCCATTACAAACCTAGTCATTATGAAGGAAATATCAGAAGGCATTAGAGGAGCTAACTTAACTGAAATAAACGTCCTGGGATCAATAGGTCTTTATGGCTATTTATTTCTCTTTACTGCTGGATTAATGACTCTCGCATATATGACTCTCAAAACTCCAAACATGAGAGCTTATTCACTACTATTATTGCTTGCTCTCACAGCTCTTATTCTAAGCCAGAATAAAGTGCTCGCGTTTGCAGTTCTTTCCACTGTTCTTCTTGCTTATATCTCCACTTACTATATAATACAATATTCCCGCAAGAAAAATCCTAAGACTCTCCTGATACTTGCCTCGTTTGTTGGGCTACTAATAAGCGGATTTGGCTTGTTTGGGGTTCCGGCTCTTGGAAATAAGTATGTTATAGGCCATATTTTAGAGCTGGTTTCTTATCTCTTTATCCTTGCAAGTCTTGTGCTTGCGACCAGGAAAAAAAATGCCTAAAAAAAGAACTCGTCTTGAAATAATACGGGACATACTGGAAGTCATACAAAATAAGAGCGGCAAGATTAAACCGACCCATATTTTATACAAATCAAACTTATCTTATCAAATGATGGACGATTATATAAAAGAGCTGACCAGTAAGGGATTTATAAAAAGACATAAGAAAGAAACTGGCACAACATTTGCTATAACGGAAAAAGGCAGGCAGTATTTATCGCAATATCAGGTAATCAATGAATTTACAAACATGTTCGGCTTAGCAGAAGAAACTTAGTCATCCGCCGTCTACATAACGGGCTTTCCCGCTCGATACCAGAAGTTGAGAAACAGAATTATCTAAATTGGCTAGCTCTCCGGCGCTGAAAGGCCCCACGACATTACCCTGCATATCAACAAATTGTTCTGTATTCTGACTGAAAATTATCATGCTATTTTCTGAAGCATTATCTGCTGGCTCGCTCTGCAAGGCATGGGCAATCTGCTTGTCCCCATTTTCAAATATCTTTATAAACTGGTCAAAAATATCTTTTTCATGAGTTAGCATGTTTTCATAGTCTCTCTTTAATATCCCTGTTTCTGTAGCGACAAAGACCAAATTAAGCAACTTCTTTTTTCTCCTGACTATTAGTTCCCTAAATAGGGCAACGGAATTCTCAAGCTGTTTTTTAGCTTTGGGCAAGCCCTCAAAGAAAGTTGTGCTCTCTGTGGAAGATTGTCTCTTTTGTTCTTCAAAAAATATAGCTACTTCTTTTACGAATTCCTTAGGCAGAACCTGGAGTTGCTCATTGTACTTCTCCTTTCTTAAAACCTCATAAAGGTCATTGTAAGTTATCATATTTCTAATCAATTACCTTCCTTTATAAAAATGATTATACTCTTAGAAGGGGTAAGAGCATAAAATATAAAATGTATCAAAATTTATAAACATTCTTTTGCTCCCAAGAATATGTTTGATTTCCTAAAGAAAAAGATTTCCTCCTGGATTGGAAAAGAAAAGCCAAAGAAAAAGAAAAAAGGCGCTAAGAAGAAAGTCAGTAAAAAGAAAAAACTGGATAAATCTAAGAAAATAAAAGCTCAAAAATCTGAAATATTAAAAGAAGAGCAAATTCAGAAAATAGAAGAAAAGCCCAAAGAGAACTTTTTCTCACGTCTTGTAAGTAAAATATCTTCAGCAAAGCTCACACAGGAGCAATTTAACGAGATTTTTGAAGAGTTGGAAATTACTCTTCTTGAGAATAACGTTGCCCTTGAAGCAGTTGATAAAATAAAGGAATCTCTCTTTAAATCTCTTGTCGGACAAGAAGTAAAGAAGCAGGATGCTGAAAAGAAAGTGCTTGAAAGCCTGAAAGATTCAGTCTTAAGCGTTCTTATAGAGCCCCCTAATTTCATTGAGCAGATAAATTCGCATAAAGGTGTTTTTACAATACTCTTCTTCGGCATAAATGGCACTGGAAAAACAACAAGCATTGCAAAGATAGCCCATCTTCTAAAAAAGAACCATATTTCATGCGTTCTTGCAGCAGCCGATACATTCCGTGCGGCTTCTATTGAACAGCTAAAGACACACGGAGAGAGGATAGAAGTTACTGTCGTTTCTTCACAATACGGCGCAGACCCCGCTTCCGTCGCCTTCGAAGCTAAAAAATACGCTGAAAAAAACCATATAAAAGTCGTATTAATTGACACAGCAGGAAGAATGTACACAAAAGAAAACCTCCTTAAAGAAATGGAAAAAATAGTCCGCGTTTCACAGCCAAATCTTAAGATATTTGTAGGAGAGTCAATAACTGGAAATGATGCAATAGAGCAAGCGCGCACGTTCAATGAAACTATCGGAATTGATGGCATTATTCTAAGCAAGGCAGACATAGATGAAAAAGCCGGCACAATCCTTTCAGTCTCTCATGTCACCAAAAAGCCAATATATTTCCTTGGAATAGGTCAGGGCTACGACGACCTTGAAGTCTTCAGCAAAAAAACTGTGCTGAAAAATCTGGGATTGGAATAAGTAATATGACTAAGATAGATATATCTCTTGAAATATTTGTTTAAACTAACAACGTACCCAGCCAAAAAAGTTTAAAAGACATAAAAGAGAGATATCTTTATGTCTAACCTAAAAAAAGATAGGGAAAGTAGCTTTGAAGACGGCTTGGCCAAAATGCTTATAGTTAGCACAAATTTCGCCTTGGAACAGACAGGAAGAGCATGGACGATGATGATAGGCACAGAAAAACGCAGGAAAAATTTATCTAACTTAATTGGCTTAATATACATATCTTCCCTTATCATAGCGCCACCAGTGTACTTTTTCTCTTCCATGAAAGAAATTTACCATTCATATCAAACAACCAATCAATACATAAAAGAAAACGTCAAAAACACAGCCAATCATTTATAGGTTATAGAAGCCCCCTGCCCGACACCGATTTAACCTCCTTTAAGAGCTATTACTTCACTCAAGACGGCAACTTCGGCAGATGACAAAAGCTCTTGATTCTTTTTGAACTGCTTGAGCTGTCCTTCAGATACGGACGCATAGAGATATTTTATTTCTTTTAGCCTTCTGTCAAATGCAATTCCTGGAATGGCAAGAGCAAGCTCCTGCCCTTGAGTAGCCTCGCTTACAGATTCTTTCTCATGCTGCAATGATTTTACATGCCCTACCGGCTCTCCTTTATTATCAATAAGTGGGATTCCATTTCTAATTTTGCCTGCAAGCACTCTTACTCCAAATATAGCTGGATTGGAATTCCTAAATACATACTGCGGCAGGATTTCTAGCTTGCAAATAGTTGCAAGACCAAGCATCTTCTCCCTCATAAGTTCTTCTTCTCTCTTTTTTCTCCAGAGTGCCAAGTTTTCAATAAGTTTGTATATAACGGGATCAGTAAATATCTTCACACTTTTAGGCACTTCAATATTTTCGTCAAAACCTACATTAAAGCCGACAATTACTGCATCAAGAGGGCTTATCGTAAGATTAGCTTTTGCTGCACTTATATCGGACTTGCTTACCGGACCAACACCCGCCTTTATAATTTGCATCTTTTCCTGTTTCAATAAAGTAATAAGAGCTTCAAGACTGCCAAGTGAATCTGCCTTTATTACAATCCCTTGTTTGTCCAAGTTCATAACTCTGGCAATATCTTTTCTAAACTGCGCTTTTACTTCCTCAATGTCTTCTTTTGCTTCCTGAAAAGGCATTCCTGAAACAATTCCTTCTTTGTTAGTTAACTGCATTCTAATTCCTGTGGCCGCAACAACCTTCTTTACAGGCTTGTATTTCGTAGAAAGAGGAAGAATCTCGGCAATGCTGCGCACTTTAGAAATAACCGGCTCTCCAAAACTTCCTATAATTAATTCATCTCCTTCATCAAGTGAACCATCATACAATATTGCTTCAGCCCATTCTATCCCCTTTTCTTTTTTCAATTCAAGAATAACTCCTTTAGCTTCAGCAGAGGTCTTTAACCTTTCCTTTAAGAATCTCTGGCATAATCCGCAGATAACAAAAAGCAATTCAGATATTCCTTCCTTTGTTCTAGCGGAACAAGGAACTATCGCAATCTTTTTCGTAAAGTCCGTTACATCAAAATACAAGTCAGAGTCAAATCCGTGCTCCTTCAAGGACGATTGAAATATTAACAATGCTTCATCAAATTCCTGTCTTACATTAATTGGCTGCTGATCAATAGAGTGCTGTAACTCATCACCTTTTCTCCATCCTGATATATTATCAATTTTATTAAGCGCGATAAGAAAAGGCGTTTTATGAGCTTTAAGAATCTGCAATACTTCAGCAGTCTGCGGCTTAATGCCCTCTTTTATGCTCACTACAACAATAGCCAAATCAGCAAGAGATCCCCCGCGTTTTCGTAGATTAGTAAATGCCGCGTGCCCGGGAGTATCAATAAAAAGAAAGCCTGGAATATTAAGATTGACGCCAGATTTCTCAACTAGAGGACACGCCTGCCTTATTTGCTCAAGAGGATATTTAGTGAATGATATTTTCTGCGTTATCCCTCCAGCTTCTCCGGCTTGCAGAGCGCTTCCTCTAAAGCAATCAAGAATTGTCGTTTTTCCATGGTCCACATGCCCGCATACAGTTACGATGGGGCTCCTGATACCGTAACTGGACGCCTTAGGACTTTCTTTGTTTGATTTGTCGATTGTCATAAAAAATGAACGAGAAAACCATTTATAAAGATAAGCCAAAGCAGGCGGGCTTAACGGAGGTGCGACAATGATGTTAGACCTTTGCATTCCCTTTCTTGAGGGCACTCTTTGGCTGGTTCAGGGCATTCTTTACTATGAAGATAAAAGAGGCAGGCAAAAGAAACTCGGCAGACCAAAATCCCCCCATGTAAATGCTAAAAATTAAGCGTCGATTGTCTCTCGAATTTTGGATGTCTATAAAAACGGACGTTTTTTGAAAGTATTTTTTTAACGTCCTCTGCAAGTTTACCTCTAAGCTTAAAAGTATTGCCCCACATTACATAAGCAAACCATCCCTCGACACTTTCCACAACTTTCTCTCTGGATATCTCCCCATTACAATACATATTTTCTAACTTTTTTAATCTTTTAAGAAATTGAATAACATTTCTTTTTCTTGCTAATTTGTAATGATAAAATATTTTAAATCCTAGAAAATTAACTCCTTTATACATAGGGAATATTTTAGATTTATCTTTATGAAGCTCTAATCTTAAGTTCATCAAATATTTTTCTATTTTAATCTTGCAGTCTTCTAAAAATTTATTATTTTCATGAAGAATAACAAAATCGTCCACATATCTAATGTAATATTTCATATTTAACCTTCTTTTTATGAAATAGTCTAAATTATTCAGATAAACATTAGCAAAGAATTGTGAAGTCATATTGCCCAAAGGCATACCTTTAGATTTATTATCAAAATTCTTTAGGATTTTGGTAATTAGCCAAATAACTTTTTCATCTTTAATCTTTCTTCTTAAAATTTCTAATAACTTGCCTTGATCTACAGAATCAAAGAATTTTTTTATATCTGCTTTTAATACATATCCACGAACCATATTATTTGTTAAAGCATGGGGCACTAGATTACCATTTCTTGAGACTTTGCGTTTATATTCATCAAATTTAAGGATGGCGGATATGGTTCCTTTGTTTACCCTATTGGCATAATTATCTGGGATAAATATCTTTTCATAAATGGGTTCTAAGATATTAACAATACAGTGATGGACTATTCTATCTTTAAAAATTGATTTTCTAATAAGCCTAGTCTTTGGGTCTCTTATTGTGAACTTAGTTAATGGCGAAGGAATATAAGTTTCTCTTTCAATTATTTCTTTTAATTCTTGAAGAGTTTTTTGCAAATCCTTCTCAAATTCTTTAACATAGAACATAGATTTTTTCCCTTTACTCGCTTTTCTAAATGCTAATTCTAAGTTCTTATACGAGCAAAGTTTAGGATATAAATTTTTGTAAGTTTTCATTTTATGTGTGTCCGAGCATACTACATCTTCTTGAGTTATTCGACCAGCCTCATTCGAGTTGGCGAGATCCCTGTTCCTAGCGTTGAGATTCAAGTCCCTGTTCCGATACAGCACACGCAGGGCTAGCTTACCCATAATTATTATTTCACTATGGCTCGAGTGTTCGCAAAAGAGCTTCCCACACATCTTTTATAGCTACCAACTCTCGCCACTGTATTTTATTGCATATTATTGCAATTACGTGTAAGCGTGTAGCCCAAGATAGAGTTTTTCATTAGCTTATCTTGGGAGATAAACCTCAAAACAGTATGCTCGGACATTTTGAAAGTGCAAGGTACATTTTATAAATATTACATATCCTTTCCATATCCCCTTAAATAGCATAATTATAGTTACTATATAGTTACAATAAAATAGAAAGATTTATAAAGTGCATAAAATACGATTTAGTAGTATTGAATGGGAAACAATAAAATGAAACAAAAACTAAGCATAACAGTTGATGAGAAAACAATAAAAATGCTAGATGATGCTCTAAAAGAAGGTCTATTTAGAAATAAGTCCCATGTAGTTGAATTCAGTCTAAATAAAATACTTAAGGAAATAAAAAATGGCTAAGGAAAAATTACAACCAAAAGTTAAGGCTCTTTATGATGCCCTTAGGAATGACTTTTATTTATGTAGAGATGACTTTGATTCAAATGGAGAGAGATACAATTCAGCATTATTGCTAGGCACTCTGACAGAACTTAATCGGGGAAAAATGCTTTTATTTGGAGAATATGGTGGAGGTAAAACTACTTCTGCAGAATATCTAAACTCGATGTTTAATGGTTTACCTTTAGATCTTGTAAAGAGAGTTGCTATAAGAGGTAATCCTCAATTAACCGAAGAAAAAATGATAGGTAGACCCCATTATGGTAAAATGCATCAAGGACAAGAGGACGTTGTTTGGCAACACTTCGTTTTAGTTGGTCCTAAAATATTTGATGAATTCAATAGATTACCTGAGTCTAATCAAGCTGTTGTATTAAACGGAGTTGATAGGGGAGAATGGAATTATTTAAACGATTTTATATCTACAGGTAAACAGCCTTTTTTTGCAACTTGTAATTATGCAGACAGAGAAAATAATGCTTTAATTCCTCCAATTTTAGACAGATTTGATGTAGCAGTTGAATCAAAATTTCCTGGAGTAGCTAATGTATTGCATATTGCTCAAGATTACCATAATGATAAAGACGCAGTGTTAAGCGATCCTGCTCTAACAAGAAGGGCTCTTCAAATTCTAAACTCAGGCAAATCTCCTGATGAAATACAGAAACAATTAGAAGAGATTGTAAGGGAGCATGATGGCGGATTAAGAAAGAAAGGATTTGAGGTATTAAGTTCTCAAGATAAAGAAAGAATTGAGCAAGAAATAAGAGCAGTTCCTTTAGATAGAGACGCAGAGCAATATTTTGGATTCTTAGTGGCAGAGATGAATACAAGTCCAAAATATGGTCAAAAAAGAAGCGTTGATCCAACAACTACTGAAAATGGTTTATACTTGCAGGCTTCATTTATCGGAAGCGGAAGCAGAAGAGAAGAAAAATCTATTGTAAGATATGCAAAATCTCTCGCATGGCTACAAGATAGTAGCGAGGTAAATTTAGAACATATGACTCAAGTTGCACCATATGTTTTGTGGCACAGGGTTAGATGGACACCTGAAACCGAGAATGCATTTAGAGACAATGATAGAATAGACCCTCTTGATTTGCATATAACTAAGACTCTTTTAGGAGATGGAACAAATGAAATGCCTGGAGTAAAGAAACGGTTTAGTGAAAGTCAACAGAATTATCAAAGAGTAATTGATTTAGTCGGGCATGGCAAACTAGAAAAAGCAATCGAGGAAGCTAAAGAATACTTTGCAGACGGACGAGGACACCCAATATTCCAAGATACCCTTAGGGACTTAGAAGGGAAGTAATATGCCAAACCCTAGACTTTTACAAACAGCAGAAAGATGGATGAATAAAGAAGCTCCTGTTGTTGTTCAAGTTCAAAAACCAGCACAACCGCAAGCGGTTAGTCCTATACAAAATATATTATATCCCGACCTACCCTCTGAAGTTTTTATATTTAGTTATGACGGAGCTCATAAAGATTTTGCTCAAGAGCTAATTGCAAAGAGTAATGAAGTGTTTGCAGGAACTAGAGCAGAAATCCCTGTTGGGAATAGTGGTGAAGTAAAAAATATGTACATTGCAAAGAGAATGGGTTTGATAACGGTTATTGCTAAAAATTCTAATCTTAGAAATTATGGGCTTTTACCAATAACTCCAATGCAAGATGAGTGCCTTCTAAAAAATGGAAAATTACAAGACCCAAGTAAATTTTGGGAAGATTTAGCTCTTTTGTTATATGATACTAATGGAAATAATTCAAACGAGGCTAAATATTTAATGGAGAGTGTAAGAAAAAACAGAGCAGAATTGGGGCTTAGCAATAGCGATTTAAAAAAGAGATTAGTTGTTGTTAATCCTGGGGCTGAAGTTGACAAAGCAATGACCTATGGAGTTAAACCAATTGTAATTCCTGGAATAACTTTAGTTTATCCTCATGAAATACTTGAGAAAACTGGGCAGAATCATACTTTTGAATATGGTTTGACTAAAGGATTACCTGCCGTAAAGGATATTGGAAGCGGAAAAAGAACACTCTATATGCCTTCTGAAACTCAAGATATTGGACTGCGTGTGCTGTATCGGTACTGGGACTTGGATCTCAGCGCTGGGTACTGGGATCTCGCCGACTCGGTTGGGGCTGGTCGGGTAAGTTTCGCCCCGCAGGGGCGTTCGCCGAAAAAATAGGAGCTAGAATATGACAGATCAAAACTTAAAACAAACAATGAACAGGGAATGGCAAAAAGTTAGAAAGAGCTTTCATTATCCCCAATTACCTCAGCCAAAATTAGTCGAGGACATACCTAATGGTTCTATGGATATGAAGAGCTTAGAAATCATGGTCAGTGAACCTTTTATAAAAGGATTTGAACAACACGGAATTGAATCTGAAGAATCTATGAATGAGGTTCTAACTCATGAGCTTACACATTTCATGAAATATCCTGGTTCGGTATTAAATGTTTTAAGATTGCAAAAAGCAGGACAAGGAGTAGCTGATGGAAGCAAACTTAGTGAATTAAGAACTGCATTTACAGAAGCCCAGACCAATATTTATATGACTAATGAGAGAAAACATCCTGCTACTGCTAGAATGAGAAAAGCTTATGGATTACAAGAAGGAGATGCATTTGGCAGATTAATGTATGGCTTGTATCAAGAGGTTTCTGGACAAGATTTTGGAGTTGAACTTACTCGCCAAGAAAAAGATATAATTGGTAAATTAAAAGATATAGAATTTTTAGATAAGGATCAAGAAAGGGATAGCTTTAGAAGATTTGCACAGGTTCTAAGAGATTATCAACCTCCTCAAAAAGATAAAAGCAAAGGAAAGGGACAAGGAAAGGGACAAGGAAAAGGACAAGGAAAAGGAGATGGCGAAGGCAATGAAGGAAGGGGAAACTCTTCAGAGGGATCCTGTTCTGGAAGCGGAGTTGAGGGTTTTACAAATAATCAGATTAAAGAGGGATTAAAACAATTTGCTCAGGAATGTAAATCCCCACAAGAGTATGAAGAAATAGTTAGGCAAGTGTTATCTGAAGGGAACGAACAAGGCAAACCTCAAAATGTTCAATCTGTAACTGGAACTAGGGCGGGTTCAGATAGGGGAATAACGCTCTTAGCTAGTAATTTCTACTCTGCACTTGCTGAAAAGTATGCAGTTCCCATAAGAAAAAAACCAATGCATAAAAATGGAAGTTTATATCCTCATACGCACACCTCTTTTGAAGTGGGTGACCCCATAACAGAAGTTGACGCATTCAGCACTCCTGGAATATTGCCTGGAATAACTAAAAAATGGGTAAGAAGGGAAGGAGAAGTCTTTAGTAACGAAGAATCTGTCCCAGATAGTTTCTTGATTATTGACAATTCTCCAAGTATGTTTATGCCAAATGGAGACACGGTCATTCCGCCAACTTCAAGAGTTTATTCCCACATAGTTGGAGCAACCGCAATTTCAAACGCTTATCTAATAAATGGTTCGAGAGTTGCAGTTTATAGTTTTGGAAGCAATGATCACCTAACCAATCCTGTAAAAAATAGGGAACTCGTCCATAGAGAGTTAAGAAGATATTCATCTGACGGTGGAACGACATTTAATCCAAAGCTACTTGAAAGTGTTTTAAGACAAAATGAAGGGGCTTTTGATATCAGTGTTGTCTCAGATATGGATATAAGAAATTTAGATGCTTTCATAGGCACGGTTTTGGGAATTCCTCAGACTCATAGAGTTCATTTGCTTTATACAAAAGGTAATGAATATGTTTCAAAGCTAAGAAGTCACTTTGGAAATAGAGAAAATGTAGCAATACTTCCCCTTACTAGCGAACAAGATATTTATAATATTACAATGGGGGAACTGAAAAAATCAGTTAAGTAATATGCCAAACCCTAGACTTTTACAAACAGCAGAAAGATGGATGAATAAAGAAGCTCCAATAATAAAATCAAATGCAGGAGTTAGAGATCCTCAACCGCAAAATTCTCCAATTGCTGTTGGATTTCCTGATAATGTTGGCAGTTCTTTTTTATTTAGTTATGACGGAGCTCATAAAGATTTTGCCCAAGAATTAATTGCAAAAAATAATGAGTTATTTTCTGGGACTCAAGCAGAAATTCCGACAGGAACTTCTGGAGAAGTTGCAAAGATGTATATTTTAAAGAGATTAGGATTACTGACTGCCTTGCATAAAAATACTCAATTGAGAAGTGCAAATCTTTATCCGATAACTCCTGCACAATCAGAATATTTGTTAAAGACAGAAAATCTAACAAATCCTTCTGATAATTGGGAAGACTTAGCTTTGATACTCTATGATCATAGTGAAAGCGGAGAAAATCCACAAGAAGCAAAAGCTCTATATCAAGAAATTTCAAAACATAGACAAGATTTAGGATTAAGTAAGAGCGATTTAGAAAAAAAACTTATTATAGTTAATTCAGGAATAAAAAGGATGGATGGAATGCCTTATGGAGTATGCCCTATCATTCTTCCTGGTTTAACTCAAGTTTATACACATGAGGTTTTAGATAAAGTTGGAGAAGATTTTAATTTTGAAGGATATGGTCTTAAGGGAGGATTACCTATTGTTAAGCAACTTGAAAAAGGAGATAGAACATTATATTTGCCAGATGAAACAGAGAATATAGGATTGCGTGTGCTGTATCGGAACTGGGACTTGGATCTCAACGCTAGGTACTGGGATCTCGCCAACTCGAATGTGGCTGGTCGGGTAAGTTTCGCCCCGCAGGGGCGTTCGCCGAAAAAATAGAGTCGTTTATTTATTAAAGAACTGAAGATAAATTTGAAATCTAGTCATGATTAAAAGAACTATTATTAAAAAAATAACTACATATTGGCTCCTAGTTCAGAGGTGAATATAACAGAACGACAAAGGAGATAACTGAAAAATACTTGCTAGAATATAAAGCTAAATAACATTTTAATAAGCGAATATTTATAATGCATAAATCCCCCATAATTATTACAATGGTCGGAGGCAAAAGCGGATACAAAGGGTATGCATATCAGACTCTTGTTTTTTTAAATGAACTGTTGGAACCCGAGTCTAATTATGGAGAGTTGGAAAAGGGAGATGATTTTTCTATAAAAAAAGGAGAAAAGATATCTTGTTACCAGACCAAGGATTATTCTGAACCTTTAAAAAGTTCAGATGTACAAGAATTCATCCCTAATTTTTTTAAATCTTATCGTTCTGGAGCAAGGGAGTTTATTGTATTTTCACCATATGGGGCTATTAAAAAATTAGACCTTGAAAAAATATATGAAAAGTGAAGCTCCCCACCCCAAGAGGTTTGCCTGCGGGCAAATCCTCACTTCGTTCGGAGTGAGACATCTGACGACGACTAAACAAAATCGAACAGCTTAAGCTGTTCTCCCTTTCTCCCTTGCTTCTTTATGTAATCTCTAATTATATCTGTATTTACACCTT
>JAGVXD010000002.1 GCA_018303945.1 Candidatus Pacearchaeota archaeon | reverse complement strand
GTCATTAGACAACGCTCTCGCAATTGCAACTCTTTGCTGCTGTCCTCCTGAAAGCTGGTTGGGATAATGTTCTCCCCTATTTCCCAAATCCACTAGTGAAAGAAGCTCATCTGCCCCCTCTTCACGCTCTTTCCTGAACGCATTTTCTTTTGGAATCAATCTGCCGTCGTTGATTGTACTAATATTAGAAAAACATAGGGGTTATAAAAACCTCTAAAAGCGCCGCCAGAAATAGGACGACTAGAGAAATTACAATTAAATTAAGAGAGTCCTGTAAAACTTCCCAGAATTTAGGAGTGCCAAGCTCATGACGTATAACTGCTATAGATATCATTCCCCCTGCAAGAGCAACTATAAAGTAAGAAGCTATCTCTGGAAGACCGTGAAGCATATAACGTGCAAGACCGTTAGGAAGACCATTGTAACTTGACTTAGAAAATATGCCTATGGCTGCTGATATGACGCTTGCATTCCATGCCAATATAAATATTACTCCTGCCCCGAATATGAGAGAAAATATAAGTGTAAATATCAGAACATAAACATTATTGGTGAAAATAAGGAAAAGTCTGTCTGCGCTTGTCGCGGAAGTTGTTGAGACAAGAGAGTCGGATATTCCATAGCTCTTTATACATGAATCTATGCTTGAAGGCCTGTTAATGACGCAAAAAGTCTCTATCTGCGCCTGAAAATTCTGTGTTGAAGAAAGAGCGACATACCAGAATGAAAAGGCAATTACAAAACCGAGAAACAGCCAAAGAAAAGCCAAAATTGCGTGCTCGTGCTCCTTAAGAAGCTCCCATGTTGTAGAACGCGGAGAGATTTTCTTTTCTTCAAGTTTTATTGTATAATATATGAATGGCATAGAAAACATGACTGTAAATGTAACAAGAAGAAGTCCTGAATATTTTGATAGAACAGCATCTCTTGCAAATACAAAATGAACCAAGAGCATTGCAAGACTTGCATAAAGAATACCTACAAATAACATCTCCCATGGCCGACGCTCGGCTTTTCTGGGATTAATCAACATCTCAAGCATTTTTCACCTCTATTATAATTGACTGAATCGAGCTTAAATAGTTTTGCAGTGTAATTCTTATTAAAACTTTTATGTTCTACCAAGACACTTGGTCGTCATTAGCTTGTTGCGCTACAAAACGCCTCCTGTGGGCGCACTTCAAAAAAACTACTCCGAAAACAACTGTCCCATACAAACCAATTTTTTTGCCAACGTCAATCCATGAATTAAGATATGCATCTTCCTGTTTTTCAGAAGTATATGAAAATTCATTAAAATTGTTTTGTGCAAGTACGCGTTCGCTTATTTCCCTTCCTACAAAATTGGTTCCGGCTCTTGCTTCCAGCTTATCCTCTCTCCGCCCAAAATAAATATGCTCTGCTAAAAGTGAGCTAATGCCTACAGTAGCACAAACTAATAATAATGGAAATGTATATTTGTTTTCTCTTAACATTTTCTTTGATATTTCTCCCAGTTTATAAAAATATAGATGACTGCCTTACGGAGAATTTAATGTTAAGAATTAATAAATTCTCTGTAATTGAACAGTTTGACTATTAATACATCAGAAAATCCGTAGGATTTTCTTGTGCTCAAAGTGTTCTAGAAATAGAAGAAAAAGCCGACGAACAATCTCTTAAACAAAATTATAAGGTATAAGACCCATTTGAATAAATAAAAATCCCAATCAGAGCAAACTTCGAGGTATTTTTAAGAAAATCCCAATCAGAGCAAACTTCGAGGTATTTTTAAGCCTCAAACTGTAAACTATCGTAGCGGGCTGCAGAGTATTGCATCCAGTTTGAGCAATAAAAATTATTTGATATTATACCTTCATTGTATCTTGAAGAGCATGCATAATAGTATTAAGCTTGTCTGCATAGAATTCTAGCTGTCCAAGGATATGGGTTCTTGACTCATGCAATTTTTTTCTCTGGTCTTCTATAGTCTTTTTTAGCTGTTCGCGGTTTTTCTTTATTATTACTCCTGCCCCAATATTTACAAAGAACTTCTCATCTGAAAAATAAGTCTTAACATACACTCCTTTTCCAATAGGCGCGAGAATCTGCTGGTCTTTTGCAGGTAATATCTCTTCAATCTGATTATAAAAATCATCAAGTTCTTTAAGCTGTTGAACAATCATCTGGTAATGCTGTTCCAAATCCTGCGTGTACTGTTCAAGGGCTGAAGCTTCAGCCAATAATCTCTCGTCCATAAATAGCCGAACATTTGAGACATTTTAAATCTTGGCATTTTCTATGCTTCGTCTTACACCTTGCAGAGACAGACTTTATCAGCCATGCTTTGAGAAAAAAGTCAATGAACACATAAATCCAAAAAGGGGCAAGGAAGAGTATTTAAACGCATTGGCTAATGTGGCTTAGTTGGAAATCTTCCAAACTTCCAATTTCTCCATGAAGATATTCTTTTCTGAAATTACTTTGCAATTCATATTTAATTTTTTTAGCAATCTTTTTATTGAATTTTGAGGAGTAAGAGAGGAAAGCAAAAGTAGAATTATCCCTTCTCTTGCCAAATGCCCTGAAGATTGTTTTAGAAAACGCAAAATCAATTCATCTCCCCTTTTACCTCCAGATGTAGTTAGAGAGCTCTCCTCATCTTCTCTCTTATCCAAAGGAAGATAGGGAGGATTGAAAATAATCAAGTCAAACCTGCCTTTGACGTCTGAAAATAAGTCAGATTGAATAAACTTTATTCCCTTCTTTTTCAATATTGATGAGCATTCATTATTTATGTCTGCTGCGAGCACTGATTTTGCACAATTATTTAGAGCTGTTTCTGCCTGAATTCCTGAACCTGTACCCATATCTAAAACTCTTTTTCCTTTGGATAATTTAATAACTTGTTCCTTAAGAAGAAAAGAATCATCTCTGGGCTGGTAAAACATTGGCGCCTCCTGAAGAAAGGACAAATCTTACAAGAACTAGGGAAAGAATCGGAGCTATTATAAGTGATTGTATTATCTCTACAAAAAAAACATTTGGAATAAAAGATATTAACTTATATAATACTAAGAAAAAGATAATTATGCTTAAGACTTCAATGTATCTAGTTTTAACCAATCTTGCACTAAATATTATGCTTTCTAATACTGGAGAGCCGTTAATCACGGCATAAGATGTTGAAAAAGTGAGAAAGATTATGCCTCCCGCAAGCCCTGAAAACATTACTAAAATAAATATAATTATTGCGAAAGAGTAACCTAACAATGAAGCCATGCGTCCTATGAAGTTGGCTAGAAGGACAAGAACCATTGAAGACAGGGCAATTAATATCATGTTCAGGAAGTTTCTGTGCCAGACACTCTTTGCTCTGATTATTGAATCTGACAATAATATTTTATATGGTTTAGGATGGTTTGCCTTGCTTAGAGATAAAGCAAGAAAGAGAAGCACTGTGAAGGAGAAAGACAAAAAAATAAGTGAAATAATGGAGTAAAGAAAAAGCCAGATAATCTGACCGGCGTTTGAGGATATGTTTAATGATATAATTTGTGAAAGATAAGAGAGAAGCACAAGAAGGAGGAAAGCCATTAATGGGGGGAAAGCCAAAATGGGATTATTTAGAAAGTCCTTAGCCGCTTTAATTATCAGTGTAACGGGTGAGTGTTTGCCCATATTCATTTCCCAAACATTGCCTGAAGGATAGAGTCCTTAAATATAACAAGAAGAATGAGAAGAGCTATAAGGCCAAGGAATAGAATTAAAAGTGAAATAAATACTTTGTTTGTTTTTTTTGGCTGTGGAGATGCGTTTGTTCTAATATTATCATTATTTTGAAGAATGGCGGGAGTTTGAGATTTTTGCACTTCAGGATTTGGCAGTATAGGGGGATTTGAAAATGGGGGAGAGATGTTGGAAGCATGGCTGGGCTGGGCTATGATGCTCGCGCTTGTTGCAAGCATTGATGCTGCTTCCCTGACTTCTGCGGGATTATATCCAGCATTAACAAAACTCTTAACTGCTTCTTCAAGAGTCGCGCCTCTTTCAAGAGCATTTCTTATCCCCCCTATTATTTCATCTTTCATTAAATTGACAACGTTCTCCCATTTTCAATAAGATGAACATTCTTACCAATTACGTAACCCATCTCTTCAGCCAGTTTTGCTCCTGCAAGACGTTTTGCATTCTCGCCATGTGAAGGTATAATGTGCTCTGGTTTTAAAAGCTTAATCAAATCTCTAAGGTCCTCTCTCCCTCCGTGGCCAGAAACATGGACATTATCAAAAATACGTACATGATATCTTTTTAACCTATTCTCAAGTTCTGCCCTATTTGCCTCATTAATTGGAGTTGGAATTGTTTTTGAAGAAAATATGATGTGGTCATCGGAGGAAATTCTTAATGGAAGTTGATTGCGGGATATCCTGTCCAGAATGGAGCCGGGTTCGCCTTGATGTCCTGTACAGACGACTAAATAATCTCTTTTCCTTTTATTTATTTTTTTAAGCATTCTTTCCATTTGGTTTTTGTAAGTAAGGAGATTTATCTGATTTCTAAAAGGGGCTTTGCCTACATTATTTGCCGCAGTTACATATTTTTGCAGGCTTCTTCCAAGAAATACTACTTCTCTGTTAAGCCTGCGTCCTATTTCCGTAATAGTTTTAAGACGGGCAATGTGAGAAGAAAAAGTCGTGACTATTATTCCAGAGTTTTTGTTGTCTGTGGTGAAAAATACGTCTTCAAGAAGACCTTTTGCAATCTTCTCTGAAGGAGTTTTTCTATCATCTGGGGCATAAAGGCAGTCCACTATGAGTGCCTTTATTCCTATGTGTGCAAGCTCTTTTAATCTTCTATAATTTGGCTTGTCCCCAAATATAGGAGAATTATCCAGTTTGTAATCGTTTGCGTATAAAACTATGCCTTCAGGAGTGTGAACAGCTATTATTGAGCTTTGAATAGTTGAATGAGTCATATTAATGAATTCAACCTTATAATTTCTCTTTCCCTTAACTAAATAACTTCCGTCTACATTGACTGATATTATTTTGTTTCTCAAATGCTGCTGTGAATCAGCCATTAAAACCTTGAGAACTTCCATTGTGAAAGGCGTTCCTAAAACATTTGCTTTATACCTTGGAGCTATATAAGGCACTCCTCCGACATGATCAAGATGGGCATGTGAAATTAATATTGCTCTTACTTTCTCCCTAAGACCGTGCTTATCAAGATAGATATCATCTGGCAGAGCTCCGAGAGCGCGCATTCCCTTTTCAGTCTGTATTCTTTCTCTTTCTGTTACGCCAACGATAGCTGGCAAGAACAATCCGGCATCAAAAAGAAACACATCGTCTCCGCTTTCAAGGGCAGTCATGTTCTTTCCAACTTCACTATACCCTCCGATTGCATGAATCTTCATGCTTAGCTAAATTAATTTGAGTTTAAATAGCTTTTTAAAGAACTTTAGCAAACTATAAAAACATCCCGTTTGTGTAATAGTATGGTAAACCACCATCACAGAAATGTTCTTTATATTCTCATATTCATTTTAATAATTATTAATATAATATCATTTGTAAGCCTAAGTTCAAAAGTATCTAGAACTGATGCTGCACTCAACAGTGTAGAAAATCGCCTCACAAATCTTTCTGACTATCTAATCTCTCTTATAAGCGCTTATGAATCTCAAAATCAAAGAAACTTCAATGATATAACTCTTAATCTAAATGAGATGTCAAGAACACTTTCACAGCAGAGAGATACATTTGAGCAAGAGATAAAACTATTGAAATCCTCGCAGGGGGATTTTTCCGAAATAGTTAAGGGAGCAGTCAAGAGCGTCGTAACAATAAGAACCGATGATTCAATGGGCACTGGATTCATAATACACAAAGAAGGTTATTTAGTGACGAACTATCATGTGACTGAAGGAACAGACAAGATTTATGTTATAACGTATGATCGTGAGCTTATTCCTGCAAAAATAATCGGTTCTGATAAATTCAGAGATTTAGCCCTGCTTAAGATAGAAGGAAGTTATAATCCTCTTGTCCTCGCAGACTCATCTCAACTGCAAGTAGGAAACAAAGTAATTGCCATAGGCAATCCTCTTGGACTCTCATTTACAGTTACTGAAGGCATAATATCTGCGCTTAATCGTGTTGGCCCAAATGGACGCTCTGAATATATACAAACAGATGTGTCGCTAAATCCCGGAAATTCAGGCGGGCCATTAATAGATACTCAAGGAAAAGTAGTTGGAATAAATAATTTCAAAGTTGGAGATGCAGAAAGTTTGGGATTTGCTCTTGAAAGCAATGCCCTCAAAAATGCAATTAATGCTTTGGTAAACACCACACTTGTAAACACTGCATGAAAAGCTCATTAAAACCAAGCGAACGCTCAAAAGTGAGATATATACTTATTGAATCAAAAGGAAAAGAAAAACTTGAAGAGGCGTTGATTAATTCTCTTGGAAGTATTGGAGTTTCAAAATTAAACATGGAATTTATAGACATAAAAGGCAAAAAAGAAGATAAGAGATTTGTGGTTTCTATTAATCGTGAAGGTGTTGATTATTTTCGCGCTGCGTGTGAACTTTCTCCTCAAGAAATAAGAATATTGAAAGTTTCAGGGACATTGAAAGGCATCAAAATGTAATATAGAAACCTTTAATTATTCTAGAAAGCTGGGTGATGTATGCAAAAAAGAGGTCAGCTTCAGCTTTCTTTTGGGATGATATTTTCAATTATACTTATTATTGTAACAGTTGCAGTTGCATTCTATATCATAACCAGGTTCTTGGATACTGGGGAGTGTCTTAAAATACAATTATTTTATGATGACTTGGAAAAAGAAGTTGATAATGTCTGGAGGTCTCCTTTGGCTGAAAAAATATTCAGGAGTGGTTTGTCTGGAAAGGTTGAAAGTGTGTGCTTTGGCAGTCCTCAACTACTTAGCATCTCAAACTATTCCAATGAACAAAGAGTCTTGCAAAGATATAGTGAATTTGATTATAATGTATTTATGTATCCTACATTAAGAGCATGTGACAGCAATCTTGGGTTCCACAAGCTTGAACATGCCAGCATACCTAAGTCATTCTGTGTCAAAACAAAAGAAGGAGAAGTATCTTTAAGATTAATAAAGGAAAGAAGCAGCGATAATCTAGTAACACTAAAACCATGAAAGAAAAAAGAGGGATAGAATTGAGTTTTGGGTGGATATTTTCAGTAATTGTTGGGGGGATGGTGATAGTGCTCGCTATTTATGCTGTTACACGCATTACAAGCACTGAAAGAAATTACGAAGATAGCAGTGCGGCACAGATTCTTGGGACTTTGCTTCATCCTCTTGAGACTTCTATTGAGTCGGCAAGTAAACCGGGAACAATAAGTTTTCCTGTCCAGACTAGAATATCTATGGGCTGTTCTGTTTCTGGAAATTTTGGAGAACAATCTATAAGAATAGCCCAGCGCTCCGGCATAGGAAAACCTTGGCAGGATTTCGGGGTTCCTAAAAAAATAACAAACAAGTATATTTTTTCCTCTGCTAATTTAGAGGGAGAGAAATTCTATCTTTTAGTAAAGCCATTTACATTTCCATTTAAGATAGGCGATGTAATAGTCATGTGGAATGAACCATACTGCTTTCTTAATCCCCCAACAGAAATAGAAGATGAGTTAAGTTCTCTTGGCATAAACGAGAGCGCTCTTACAATAACTGGCTCAAGCAATTTATGTCCTAAAAATAGCACGATGGTCTGCTTTTCAACAGGAGCAGTCAGTCAGGGAAAGAGATGTGATGTTTCCGTTGATACTGCTGCTCAAAGAGTTTTCAGGGAAGGAAGAGGATTATATTATGAAGGAGCTTTAATATATGGAGCCATATTTGCTGAATCATCTATATATGAATGCGAGGTACAGAGAATGATGAAGCGCGGCTCTAGTCTTGCAGAACTTTATTTGACTAAAATCTCTATAATCTCTTCTTCCTCTTCAGGATGCGGAAGCGCTCTGCAACCTATGTTAGCAATATATAGCAAAAGCGCTAAGAATGCTACTTCAAGAGACATTTCTAATCTTAAACAAATTGCGATAAATCTAGACAGAGAAAACAATAACTTAATATGCCAATTATGGAAGGAGCGCATGGCATGAAGCTTGGACAGATAAAGATACAGGAAATGGCTTTTATTTTAGTAGCCTTATTCATATTTTTTGCCCTGGTAAGCATAATTTATCTCTCTATTGCCGGCTCGCGCCTTACCGATTCTGTAGAAAATCTAAGAGAAGAAGAGGCCCAAGCAATTGCAAGAAAAATTGCATCTGTTCCTGAACTTAGCTGGTCTGAATGCAACGGATGCGTAGATTTAGATAAGGCAATGGCCTTAAAACAGCAGATTAGAAATACAAGTGAATCAAATCTGTGGGAATTGGATTATCTTGCTTTTGAGCAAATATATCCTATCTTGCCAGAGGAAGAATGCATTCAAAGCATATATCCTGAATGCAACAAGATTACACTTATAAAAAATAAGGAAGATTACGGCGTTACTTCCACCGCATTTGTCTCATTATGCCATTGGAAAAGCACCCATGTTAAATGCTCTCTAGGGAGAGTATATGCTGCTGGGAGAAGCTTAAAATGATTGAAAAGAAAGGACTGGGAGAAGCTTAAAATGATTGAAAAGAAAGGACAGGAAGAAGCAGTCGGGTTTGTAGCAATAGTCATAATTGTAAGTATAGTCCTATTGTTTATACTTGGAATTGTTTTGCGCCAGGAAAGCTCTTCATCCACGGGTAGCTTAGATGTAAGACAGTTTCTTGAGAGCACGTACAAAACGACAAGCGAATGCTCTTTAGATCAGTCTTTCTCTTATCTGGATATGGATGGGCTTTTAATTGAATGCGGGAGAAATAGCGGGCAAGAGTGTCTTCCTTCAGGTGAAAAAGTATGTGATTTATTCAACAAAACATTCAGCACAATGATAGAGTCTGCATGGAATGCCGGAGAAGATAGCTCATTAAAAGGATATATTGCAGAAATCTATTACCAAACTGGAAGCAATTCCAGCAGTGGAAACTTAATTGCAAGATTTGAAAAAGGAAAATGCGGCGGCGGATATGCGGCTGATGAATTTATAATAAGGGACAGCAGTTCAAGAGGAAGTATAAAAACTGTTCTTAAAATATGCAGTTAAATTTTTATATTAATGATAAGACGTTCTACAACCAATGTCGGATGCAAGCGCTCCCTCTTTCCGGTTCTTTCTGAAACCATTTCAACAAAGCCAAAACGCTCCAATAATTTGATGTCATCAGAGACTGACTTGAAGTCTCTTTTCAGATATTTTGCCAGCTCGTAAAGAGAACGAGGATTTTGATATTTTATTGTGTGCAAAACACGTGCTCTCTCATTGCTAAGCAATTTTCTCAACATTTCAAGACCTTCAAAATCATACTCATGCTCATCGCCTGTGAGCTTTCTAAAAAAAGTATTGAAAGTGCCGCCTTTATCGACGATGTTTATCTCGCGAGTTCTTGTTTTTTGAGCCATTTTATTATATCTAGTGCTTTAACACATATATGTATATTATATTATAGTATATATATATGTTTCGTCGTTTAATATATGTAATTAAATAACATATATCTGTTTTTTATTTCCTTAGGAGTTCGTATTAAGGTTTTTCCAGTTTTGTCTTCACTTATAGTAACACCGAAAGGTTTATAAATCAATTATATAGCTAATGGTGATTAAATTCGTTAAACACAGGGTGAGGGGAAAGCTTTTTAAAGCAAAATCAATATGATGAATTACTCTAAAAGCTTAGAGTTCCGCTACATTCGAGAAGAATGTAGTGAGCTGGCGGGCTGTCAATATATAACGGCCTCCTCTGGGAGGAATCCTGCGGGATTGCCACTAGTGAACAAAAGCTGAAAGGGGGTTTATAAGAAATGAAAATGAAATACGCTTTTAAGAAAATTGCGTCTGTGTTGACTGGCGCAGTCATGTTAAGCTCAACAGTTGCACTTGCAGCTGCTGTTAATTATCCAGCTCCATTCGTAAAGAGTGGCAATGCTGATGTAGCAGTAGTTGTTGGAAGTTTGCCTGGAGCAGACATTGACGTTTATGCGACAGTTGACATCACGAACAACCTACAGGTTGCTCTTGCTAAACAGACAGCGACTACTGGAAGCTCAACAACAACAACCTCAGTAACAGGCGAAGCCGCTCCATTGTTCACAGGGACTAAAATCTATGTGAACGATTCATTGAACTCGGTTAAGACTGTCTTAACAAAGACAGAATTACCTACTGTTCTAGCGACTGGCTCATTTTCTGGAAACACGGATGCGACCTATACTCAAACACTTGATATAGGATCTAATCCTCAAGTTACGTTTGCAAAGCAACCAACAAGCTCAGATGATCCTGACTTCGGACTTGCAACGTCAACTTCAACTGCAAACTACATCTATAACGCCACAGTTACTTTCAACAAAGCAGTAAACTTCACACATGCTGATAGCAAAGGAGCAGACATAAAGCTCTTTGGTCAGAAATATACTGTTGCTTCTGCAACAGATTCTACAAATCTAGTATTGCTGAAGACTGCTGAAAAAGTAAGCTTAAGCAGCGATACTCCTTCATCCAAAGTAATTATTGGAGGAAAAGAGTACACTGTTGAATTAGTCTCTGCATCAGATACTGCTGCAACCGTTAAGGTTACAGATTCTGATGGAAACAGCGAAACGAAAGAGATTAATGAAAACGCTTCAAAGAAAGTACAAGGCATTACAGTTGCAGTCACAAATGCTGATGAGACAAACTTAAAGTTGTCCGCATCGGTAATTGCAGGCGCAGAAAAATTAACCTTGACTGACGGAAGTGCAGTAGCAGTTGGCGAAGACTCAAAAGTTATTGATGGAACAAAAGTTACATTCAGTAACGCAACTTTGAGTACTGGCACAACTAAAATAACTGTAAGCGTCTATGCCCCTAATTCAGATAGCGATGCGGTAAAGCCTGGACAGACATTTAATGACCCTGTCTTTGCTACCTTCAAGCTTGACTTTTCAAGTCTAAATATACCTCAAAATAGCACTGCCCGTGAAGATATTAAAATATCCAACAGCGGCGATGATAAAGTACAGGTAACATTTACTGCAAATGGTGCAAATGAAAAGACAATACAGTTCGCAAGAAACTTGACCAATGTTATCCAACTTCAGCATGACAGTGATGGACATAACATCACAGTCAGCGAAAGAACAAAAGTTTTCAAGAACGACTATGTCGTTGTTGGAAATGAGGAGAGTGGTCATATGCTTAAGTTGACAACTGTTACTAACCAAACAACTGGATATAACCAGGATAAGGTCACCTTTACGGATGTCCTTACCGGAGATACCATTGAAGGAACACTTTCATCTGAAGGCACTGGAACTGTTGTTGTAGGAGGAAAATCGTACAATATAGTCTATAACGGCACGCCGTCAGACGACTCAAACTTCGTACGATTGAACTATCCAGATAGTACGGCTACAGCCGATATGGTTGTGTATCCAACTATCAAAACATCTAAAGGAGCAAAGTTAGCGTTCTACGAACCAGTTACAATAGATATAAATAATTGGGATGCTGCTGGAACAGTTTTGTCTAACTTAAAGTTCCCTGATGGAGATGGTTACACTGACACTACATTTGTAAATCTAGCTACCATTTCTGGAAACTGGACAATAAGTGGTGCAGGAACAGGTACATTAAACTCTTCCACTAACAGTGAAGTTAACTTAACTATAGGTGCTCTGACATACGCTCTACGCGGTACAGGAACTGTCAACGAGACTAACGTCTATTTGAGAAGCTCTGAAACTGGCGGTGCGTTAATCCTTGACCCTGCAATCGTTATCTTTGAAGAAAAAGACGACAATGCACAATACCATGCAGTTGTTGTTACTCTCGAACCGGGAGCAACAGGCGACGATGGAATTGGAGTCAATGATGTTATCAGATCGTGGCAGGGAGATGCTACTTGGGATGCTATATCTCTAGCAAGCGACAGCAAGAAGACAAAGGAAGCAGACCTATATGGTACTGTTGGTCTTGTTGATTCTTCAGACTCTGATCAGAAATCAGCTATAATAAGCTATCCTGATGAGCAGGCATTCGCAAACATTTATGTTGCGGAAAAAGCTGCGGAGATAACTGGCGGTGATACGGGCACTACAGGAACAGGAGTTGTAAAAGAACTCGGTTCAATCCTTGTAAAGGATACTGAAGTTGCACAAGTCGCAAGCAAGAACCTTATCGTTGTTGGCGGAAGTTGCGTAAACACACTTGCTGCAGAATTGCTGGGCGGTGCCGGATGCGGTGCCAGCTTTGAGCAAAGCACTGGTGTCGGAGCAGGTTCATTCTTGATCCAAACGTTCTCAAGAACGGGAGGCAAGGTTGCAACTCTAGTTGCAGGATACCACGCTCAAGACACTGCTAATGCAGCAAAATACCTAACTACACAGACTGTCGATATAATGGCAGGCAAGAAGTACAAGGGTACAAGCGCAACATCAGCTAGTGTAGTAACTGAAAGCACTACAACAAACACGTCACAATAAATAGAAAGGGTTATTCCTTTCTATTTTTCTTTTTTTTATTTTATTCTATTTCTTTAACTGTCAGAGACAGATTTTTAAACTATGCAGACTAGAATTTTATATGAGAAGAATAATAAGCCCTGAAGAGAAAATAAACAAGGAAAGAAGCAGAAATAAGATTATTGTAGTCCTTATGCTTCTTCTTCTCGTTGGAAGCAGTGCTGGATATGCCTTTCTCTCTTTTGGAGGAAATACTAATGACATACAAGAAATAGCGGAAGGAGAAGGAAAGGCGTATGGAGATGGGTGGATTATAAACCGTGATGGAAAGCAATTAATATTTAGAAACTCTCCTGAAGAAGTAATGAATATCTCCATAGATAGCACGAAAATAATTGAAGATTATTCCGGGAAACCAGTATATATCAGCTCTGAAAGCGAGCAAGCGATGATAGAGATTACAAATACTCTTGGGGCTTATGCTTCTAGAGTGCAGGGGGCGTGCTATGGCGCATGCGAGAAAAATCTTCCTGAAAAGAACTGCAGTGAAAATATGATAATATGGAGAGTCAATGAAAGCAATAGAGTTTATGAAGAAAATTCATGTGTTTTTATTGATGGAGATATGAGGGCGGTTGATGCGTTTATATATAGAGTACTTGGCATAATATAATTGGCAAAGCTTTTAAACTTATATAACAAATATTTAAATGGCAAAAAAAACTAAAGAAAAAAAAACATCGTGGAAGATGATGGCGTGGGGTTTGGCAGTTCTTGCGACAGTATTCATAATATCATACTACCTGTTCAATTCATGGGGAACAATAGAATACAAGAATCTTGTATTTTCCAAGGAAGCGTATGGAGATATAATTGTTTATCATCATATTTACTATTTCAAGGATGAAGGCCAAGTTTACAAAGCAAATATATATCTAAGAAATGACCCAAGAACTAATAAAGTTCCCCTTGAAGGAGATATTGCATTTTATAAAGACAGACCAGTTTACATAAGCATTAATTCAAGCGGCTTATCGCAGTGTGAGGATATTTCATTCGCTCCCCAGACATTATCTTCCTTCTTGGGAAGCAATCTGCTTACTACAAAAGCGGGCGCTCCAGATATAGCTTTTGCCAATGTAAGCAATGTACCTTATGTTACCTGTGATACTCATCCTAATAATATTGTAATACTTATGCAGGAAGGCAGAAATACATCAATAGTCAAGAATAACAACTGCCATGTAATATCTATATCGTCATGCGAGATGCTTCCTGCAGTAGAAAAATTCATTATTGAGACTTTGGCAAATGCTAAAGAAAGGAAAAAATCAGTTGGAGAGTAATCATTTTCTTCTAACTGCTGCCCAGAATAATGGTATTAAAGAGATGAATATTATTGCCAAAACAACAAGAGAGAAGTTCTCCTGCACAAGAGGAATAGTCCCGAAAAGATAACCTGCCCCTACAAAAGCCAATGTCCAGATTATCCCTCCAACTACATTATAATATGCAAATCTCTGATAATTCATTCTTGCGGCTCCAGCCACGAAGGGAGCGAATGTACGGATTATTGGAATGAACCTTGCCAGAAATATAGTTTTGCCTCCGTGTTTTTCATAAAAAGATATAGTTTTATTGTAATACTCTTCTTTGAGTATGAAAGCTCCGGGTTTAAAGACAAAACGCTTTCCGATAGTTCTGCCTATCAAGTAATTGACGCTATCCCCTATTATTGCAGCACAAGAGATTAAACCTACCATTATCCAGAAGTTTAAAGTTCCAAAAGAAGCAAGAGTGCCTGCTGCAAAAAGAAGCGAGTCACCCGGAAGAAATGGAGTGACTACCACTCCTGTCTCAAAGAAAATTATAAGAAAGAGAATGATGTAAACTCCTAAACCATAGGATTCTGTGAAAGACTGGAGTGCAGTATCGCTCCTGAAAAGAATGTCTAAGAGTGAATCAATCATGCGTTATTATGTATTTTTTAGTTTAAAGACTTTAGGTTTTGTTTTTCCCGGCAGTATACTCTTCATGATGAAACTTAAATCGGTATAAACTGGAAGTGATTCAACTGAAAAAAGCTTAACTGAAGAAAACCAGATGAATACAACCAGAAATGTACTGACTAAATACCAGAAGAAAACGTGAATTCTCTCTACATTGAGACTTTCTGCGTAGAATATTGAGAATGAAACTATCCTGATAATATTAACTATTAGAAATGAGGATATTAAAAATATTAAAGATAAGATTCTCTGACGTTTTCTCATTGGTGTTGAGAGATTGAGGAAGAAAAGAAGATAATAAGCTGAACCCGCAATGCACGCTGCAACCAGTTCTATCTCAATAGAACTTAAAATCAGGGAATTTTGCTGGACTAAAAGAACATCATCATATATTAAACTTAGAATCCAATATACTGGGTATATGGTGAGAGGCGTGAATATAATATATATTAATTTAAGATTTCCCAGAGCAAAGATAAGTAATATAATATATCTAGACAAAATGCCTAAAATGCGTCTCTGCTCCATCAAATGAAGAATTAAGACAAGTTTAAGAATTTAGCGTTATGCATATAAATTGAGAACGAGGGTTACCTCTTTTTTAAATTCTTGCTCGTAAAATCTTGCATATTCTTCTGCCTGATTTCTATATTCCGGCCTTACAGTAATTACGCTTCCATCTCTTTCATTCTTATCTATTTCCTTGCCTGCAATATCAAAATTGAAATGTCCTACACCGTTGGATCCATCAGAAATAAGCATTAACTGACATTCATTATCCTTACCAATAATAATATTATCATAATAAGGAATATAATCTCCTCTGTATCCTTTTCCAAATGCCTTCTCGACAAAAGGATTTATAATTTCTATTAGCTCTTTTCGCCTTAATGTATTCTTTTTTTCTATTTCTATTTTGTCTATGATTTTCATTTTTTATGAGAATAAACTTATCTCTGTGAAATCTTTATTGCTACTACTATAATAAGAATGATAAGGATTATATTAACTATCCCAATTACCCATATCAGCTTATTGTCTGAAAATACATCGCTTCTTGCTCTCTCTTCTGCGAACTCAACGGCAACTTCCTGTGTCTGGGCTCTGTTTCCATTGCTTGCTTCAATTGTGAATGTCTGCTCTCCTGTTACATCTTCATTTACATCAAATGTAAATGTTATATCCTTGCTTTCTCCTGTGCGAAGTGTGACAAGTCTGTCTGACGTTCTTGTTAAATCTGCCCATGATTCATAACCTTTAGGGCTAACAACAAAAGTAGTTGTCTGGTTAGCTAGATTTGTCAATTTTGCTCTTACTAATAGTTCTTTTCCTGCTAATACCTCATCTGAAACTAGCTCTGCATTAATTGAAGCAACGGCTCCGGTTACAGGCTGTCCAGGAGTGCAGCCAAAGACTGTCAAAAGAACTTTCTTAGTCTCGTCTAATGATTGGTCATAATCTCCTCCGCTGTAATCATAATCTGCATCAAGCTCAAGAGTATAATCTTTGTCCTGTACATTTCTAGGAACTGTAAAACTGAAAGTTATTCTGTCATCATCGCCTATATCAAGCCCCTGCCTTAATTCTTGCGACATATCAAGAGATAATTCTCTGTTTCTTAATATGACTCTTACCCTGTCCTGGTCGTCTTCTCCGACGTTGAATACATCAGCACTTAAGGTTACTGCATCTCCGCAAGTAGCCTGTGTTGGAGATAAATCTATATCGTCAAAGTTGATGAACCTGCCTTCTTCATCTTCTCTATCTATTGAAATTGTAGTGTAAATATTTTCTGTCTCAAAATCTGAAGAAGTATCTGCACAAAGCAAGTTTTCACTTACTTTCTCACTGAATGCTTTTACAGAAAGCTTGTAGTCTCCTGTGTCCATGTCTCCCGGAACTGTGAATTCAAATTCTACTGTCTCTTCATCATTATCATTTATTCTGTCTATGGTAATCTCGTCTTCATCTTTGTTGTTGAAGTCTAAATCATTTGCTACATTAACTCCTGCTCCGTCAAATAATCCCAGTCTGACAACTACATCTTTCAAGTCATTATTTCCATCATTGTCAACTCTTACTCTGATAGTAACAATATCAAGCGGCTTCCATTCTTCATCATCATCGCCTGAAGAAGTTATATCTACTCTGGATATTGAAAGGTTTGTGCCTTGTGTGCCGCTTGAGCAGAATGTCTTTTGGAAGGAAAATATGGTTGATGCGCTTGCACTTCCCTGATTGACTAAAACAGTGCCTGTATGTGTTCCGAATGGAAGTGCGCCTGTGTTACCTGGTGAAACTAAAACTGATTGAGATGCTCCTGGAGATATGCTCAAAGTTTTTGATGACAAAGTGAGATTAAGCGCTCCGCTTGTTGATAATATGATTGGTGAATTTGAATTGCCCGTGTTATTTATATTAATAGTACCGTTCTGCCTTGAAGTTAATAGAGCCGGAGAGCCTGAAACTGACAGGCCAGATGTCTCGTTAATTGATAAAGAAGAGGTGTGTGAAGCTAAGAATGCTGGATTTGTCCCGTTTTTTACTCTTAGTGTTGCACTAACTGAACCAATTGAATGTGATTTTGCGTTTAATACGGCCGTTATTTCTTGGGTTGTTCCTGCATTAATATTAATAGGGAGGGAAGCTAGATTCTTCCAGACTAGCTTTGTGCTGTCTGAAGTTGTGCTTGCTGACCAATCAAGACTTGTATAGTTTGCATCGCTTGATATATTATATCTGACCTGAACATCCTGCCCTGGAGCTATTGAATTAGGAACCTGAACCGGAGTCAAAGTTAATGCTGCGCTTGCTGATGCAGCCAAAAACAATAGACTGACAAAAATTAAAATCGTTCGTGTAAACAAAGATGTTTTCATGGTAAATTTTATCTGTTGTAATTCTAGAATTACAATGGTTTATAAATATTTCTGTGATTTAGTACAACTATTATTTAGGCTTGTATGGGGTATAAATCGTGTTGGAAGGATTAATAAACAAGAGGTTCCTCTATTTAACATGGCTATAAGGGCTAGAGAGAATTTAGTTGCTGCTAGGGCTTTTCTTGTCGGTGTTATACTTGCTGTTTTGCTAGGTGTGTTCGCAGGTGATAAGATAAACTCTTTGATAATAGGAATACTGGCTATACTTGGTGTAATCGTGGGATATTTTGTCGCTGACAAGAATGTGCAGACTTTTCTTCTGGCTTCTGTATCTCTGGTATTGGTAAGCTATTCAGGGATATCTGGGCTAGTCATTAATTCGGCTGTGCTTGGAACCGGAATAGCATCAATAGTCTCTGCGACGCTTGGGGCTCTTTTAGCCTTGTTTGTTCCTGCTACAATTATAGTTGCTCTTAAAACAGTATTCTCTATTGCTAAGAGTTAGCAACAACGATAGGAGAATTGAGGACTTTGAAAACCCTAGAATAGTCCTCAAAGCATCGCTTTGAAAATCTGAAAAACGGGGGATATTCAAAGCTCTAAATTCTTAATTATTCGTTAATAAAATCAACTTTCTGGGGCTTCGCTGATGGAGCACGGTGTATCTCTGCAAACTTTGGAGTTACAATCAGAACATTCTCTCCAAATCCGGCAATTGAGCCCTCTATTGCATCTACCGTCTTCTTTATCTTTGAAACTGCGCGCTTAAGCTCTATTACATCCTTAGTCTTAAGGGTTTTTATGTCAACAACTGCTATTGTGAATCCTTCTCTTACGGCATTTAAAATATCATTAATGTCATCATACTGTCTAAGCACAAATGGCTTGACAAGAACTTTAGTGTCCTTGTTTGGAACTGCATTAAGGTCAATTTCAACGTACTCTTCTGTTGAACCCTTGCCGAAAATCTTTTTTAAATTTAACACCATGACAATTCTTTGCAGGAACGAGTATATAAATATTACTGTGGTTTATAAAGTATATCTGGGAATTATTTCTGCGGAGATTTTTTAACAGATTCTGTCACTTCTGCACGCAACTTTGAGGCTTTATCCTCTATAATCTTTTCCTGCTTTTCAAATGACTGCGCCCTTAATTCTATGACTCTTTTCTTTTCATTTAAGTCCTTGGTGATGTTTTTTTTCTCTGTTTTTATCATTATTCCAGCAGTCATCTTGTAGATATCATCATCGGCTGTGGAGATTTCTGCCAGAGCATTGTCAATTTCGTTTAATTCTGCCTGCAAAACCTGCTTCTGCATTGCAAAATTCTGCAAATTTTGCTCCATAGACTGCAATTCCTGTATTTTCTTGCCTGTCTGTAAATCTGCGCTCATAATTATACTGCCTTAATCTTGACAATCTGGGTGCGCGGCTTGTAAAATATCTTAGAACCACAATTTGGGCATACAAATCGCTTTTCTAAAGCCTTGCTAGAGATAGCTTTTTCACATTTAAAACATTTATACTGTGCCATGATTATCACTGTTAAAGATGATTTTTAAATCTATTGCTGGTCAGCTTTGTAAATAAGTCTTGTTTGCTATTTGCCTTTTCTTTATTTTCAAGAATCATGCTTTCTATCAGATTTATAAAGAAGTCCTGCTTCCTTTAGAATTCTGATGCGTTCTGCTTCTTCTTCGGGCGTTATTTCCTTCTTTTCTTCTTTCCTAACTAATCTATTTTTATTATCAATCTCTATTTTTCCTGCTCTGCGTCTTCGTGGAGGTATAGCCATATAAAAATAGGGATTATTGGATAGTTAAATCTATTGGCAAGGGTTATTTTGCATATAGTATCTCCAGAAATCTGATGCTAGAGGCCGGAGTTTGTCCAAGAAATCTTCTCCATATATTTTTCCACTGAATAATTCCCTTTGACAATATTCCTTTCCTTCAGATGTTATTCTATATTGCTCTTTTCTCGTTATTCTGTACTCATTGTTATCTAAATATAATAAATTAAGTGCTCTTAAACCGTCAATATCTTCATTTATTTGATTAGGACGCTCGTATGGATATAATACTTCTTCTTGAAAAAATCTATTTCGTAGAAAAGGAGAATTTTCTGTAGAATTATACATTGCAGAAACAAATACCCTCTTTGAAAAGAATTTTTCTCTGCTTGGATTTAAAATAACTAGGGTGAGAATAAAATCTCCATTTAGCATAGAATCAAATATTTCCTGTTGTGCGCTTTGATTTATTGTATTGCCCGACATTTTCAGATTTGCCTAAAAAAGCTTGTTAATAAATGTTGCGGAGAGTTATAATGCAAAACCCCTTCTTAGTCATGGATTATGAAATTGCGCTTCAAGTATTTCTTGATTATTTTTCATTATATATTCTTGCTGATGCAACCTAAGATTTTCCAGCACAAATTCATTAATAGAATATCTAGTAATTATTAATATGGATTTATTTTGCATTTGTCAGTGAATATGCATTGCCTGCGAATACCTTTCCCGTCTTCATGCATTTCCATATTCCAGCTGCAATTCGTTTTGCTTGGGATTTAGGATGAAAAGGAGAGGGCTGTCGCTTTCTCTGCAGTGCTTCAATAGTATTAAACTCTTTTCTGACGCGCGTGCCATAACCGGCTCCAAAGCGTCCGAATGCCTTTATTTTCTTTGTCTTGCTTCCCATCTGAAATCTTACAAATGTAGGTTTTTAAACTGTTCGATTAGCTATGCACTTGACTATAGATAAAATGGGGATGCCCGGATTTGAACCGGGGTTTTGAAGTCCCAAACCTCAAGTACTAACCAGGCTATACTACATCCCCTTATAAAAATAATTGTAAAGCGCTTTTTAAATTATTGCCCGCTAATGTCTATTAAGAATTATTTCTTCTTTGCTGCAGGCTTTTCTTCTTTCTTGGCTGCGGCTGGTGTTGCTGCTGGAGTCACTGGTGCTCCCGGCGCTCCTGGAACTACTGCGCCTGCTGCCGGAGCTGCGGCTAATGCTGTGGCTTTCGCAGCTTCCTCGGCTGCTTTCGCTTCTTCTGCTGCCTTGGCTGCTTTATCCTGTGCAGCTTTGACTTGAGCATAATGCTGCTGCAATTCATTCTTCTTTGATTCACTTACAGTTGTTATTTCTTCAGATATTTCCTTATTATATTTGCCTGAATCAATATCCTCCTCTATATCTGCTGCCGGCTTATTATCAACTAGAACTCCAAGTGAAACGCAAGTTCCGACAACCAGCTTAACTGCAGACTTTAAATCTTTTGCAAGCAAGTCAGGCATCTTTGTTTTTGCTATTCCTATAATTTGCTCTAAAGCTATATTGCCTACCTTAACTGACCCTGCGTTGCCTGAACCCTTCTCGAGAGCAAGTTCCTTCTTAATTAAAGTTGCAACTGAAGGGGAGAAGACTTTAATAGTGTAAGATTTTGTTTTTGCATCTACATTAATTTCTACTGGAACATCCATCCCCTTAAATCCTATTGTAGCAGTATTGACGTCTGATATAACTTTTCCGAGATTTATCCCCAGAGGGCCTAGCTGTTGAGCAACTGCCGGACCCGGCTTCATTGCTCCGCCTTCAACAATCAATTTAACTTTCATTTTCTCCCCCCATATCTGATGTTTCTTCAGATTCCTTATCTTCACGCCTTATAACCTTTACGTTATCAATTTTGACAGTAACTGGAATTGGCACTGAAGCACCTAGCAATGAAACAACCACTTCCCCTTTCTGCTTGTCTAAACGAGTGACTTTTGCCTTTTCATTCTTGAACGGCTCTGCAATCATCTCTACAATGTCTCCTATTTCTATCTTTACATCCTCTATTTTTGGCTGAAGCATATTTTTAATTTCTTCATAAGTAATTGTCTTTCCTATGATTCCCTTTACATAGGGAAGATTAAATGCCGCTTCTGCTGCTGAATCTCTATCAGCCGCTTCCATGATAACATATCCTTTCAAGCCGTGAGGTCTTACTAATGCATATACATTCAGAGATTTCTTTTTAGATCTATCAGCCATCATATCGAGGGCTTTGTCTTCTTTGTTCGTTGTTACTTTGATGATAAATATCATATCTGGGCTCCGCTACCTCCTAATATCTAAGAAGTAGATTATTATAAAGAGAAAAAAGGGTTTA
The DNA here is from genome assembly GCA_018303945.1 of Candidatus Pacearchaeota archaeon. GTDB lineage: Archaea > Nanobdellota > Nanobdellia > Pacearchaeales > GW2011-AR1 > JAGVXD01. The sequence goes on along the minus strand of JAGVXD010000002.1, from coordinate 28,912 downwards.
TAAAGATTTGCCAGACGACTTTTTTGAATATGTGGCTCTTGTTAAAAAAGTCTATTTCTTAAGCAGTTTATCCAAATGTTTAATCAATGGCAATCTCCAGTTTTTTTCAGCTGGGCTCTAATAATTTTTACAGTCTCTTTGTCCTTGTTATTGAGTTTTCTTTTCTCTAGCTCTCTTATTTTTGAGAGAATGATAAAATCTTCTTTATCTTTCATTACATAATTTCTTTTTTCATAATCGGTGAGTTTCATTTTAATCTATATTACCCATAACCTAAATTTATTTCTTTTCCAATTTAGCAAGATACTCCTTGATTCTCTCTATCGTCTGGGGGATGAGAAACTTTTCTATTTTGGCTTCGAAAAGCTCTGAAAGGGGGGCAAATTCAGACATTCTATATTGATTGCCCTGCTTGTCAACGAGCATTGCGTCACGCAATCTTTTCAACTGACGCCTTATATTGCTCTCTGCCAAGCCTTTGTTTTCAAGAGAGTTTTCCCTGCGTAGAACTTCTACTTTATCTCTGATGGCGAAAGATGAAAGCCATTGCTTTTGCTTTCTGGCTTCCTCGAGAATTAGCATAATATCAACTATAATATCTCGTGAATCTCCCGGCTGGAGAAGCCCGAGGCTTAGGCAGACTTTTCTTACAAGTTCGCGCGGAGAAGAATCATAAGGCTTTTCATATCTGCGAAGAGTCACCTCTCCTAATGGAATATCTCTGACCATTGGACTTATAAGATTTAGACAAATTATAAAGGTTGTGTTTTTTCTGAATAAAAAATCCCATCGCAAGTTATGTGGGTATAAGAAACATTTGAGCAATCAATAACAACAACTATTATAAAGCTCCGTCTTTTTGTGAAAATATGAAATTAGTTGCTTTTGTAGGAAATGATAAAGAAAATTGGGGACAAATTACAGCCTTAATAAACAGAATGGAAAGTGATGATATTATAATTGTGCAGAATAAAGATGTTGAGGGTTTTCCTATGACTTCTAAATGCAAATTAATCAGTATTGATACGTCAAAGCCTCTGGCTGAACTTAAGCATTTGCTGATAGAAAAGATAAAGCCTATTTTGTCAGGAGATTTTGAAGTCGCTTTGTCTCTTGCATCAGGAAATGGAAAGGAGCACATGGCATTAATTGCGGCATTGCTGAATGTTCCTGTTGGAGTTAAGATAGCAGTCTATACAAAAGAAGGCGTGCAGTTTATTACATAAAATATACTATTGGAAAGATGATAGCGGAATTTATTCTTAGAAAATCTTCAAGGAGATTGACATATGGAAAATTCTGTTGATTGTATCATGTTCAGTACAGAATTCTCTGTAAAAGGAAATGTTATATTTTATACTAGAGTGCATTGCAGAATTCTTCAAATTGCCCTAAATTAAGATTTCTAGGGAGAGACTCTTTAAGAATTCTATCGTTGAGCAATTTATCTTTGCTGACTCTTACTTCTTTATGAACTAGTCTAGGCAAAAGATAAGATGATGAACCAAACTCATAATCTCGTGTGTATGGCTTTAGACTTACATTCGGAGGAGAAGAGTAGAAAATAGAGATGGGGGCAAGTGTAAATCCTGGAATTATGTAAGAGATATATTGTGAGCCATACGTCCCATTTATTATTGGAGTAAAAATAGGTGCTTCTCTCTCTAGATCATAATCTTCTGAGATATTTTTCAACCAATTAATTGCATCATTGAGTGATTCTTGGGCTGTAGTATTGCATTGATAGGGCATGTGAATTGAGTCTTTAGATAGATAAGATAAACCACGTAAAATGGATTGTAGATTGCACAACTCTTCGCCTATTGAAGTTCCTACACCCCGTCCATTGCAGTCTAACCTCTGCTTATTGATAAATTGTTCTCCGAAAGCAGAAGTAAGAGTATTGTTTAAGAAGACCAAGTTGTCCGCCATTCTCTCGTAAACTGTAGGAAATGGCTCTATAGAAAGTTGAGGCTTAATAATTATAGATGATTTGATATCTGCTGCAGTAACTATATTGAAGTCTATATGACCCATGTGACCTATGTGGGTGTGATGGGTTGTTACCCAGTTTGAAATAAACTCCCTTTCAAGAATCTTATAGTATGTTTCATTAGGTTTGAATTTATCAAACTCTGGAGATGATTGCGTGACTAAAGAAGAAACCTCGTGCATTTGTCTCGTATAAAGCCCTGAATCTTTATTTGGAGTAAGATAAATTCTGCCGTTGCGCAAAGCTTCAACTAAAGCATTTCCTAGATTTGTGGGAATATCGCTTTGAGCCTCAAGAGAAATTTCTTTAAACAACTTTTCCTCATAGAGTATTCTTGATTGAGGGAAAAGAGAGAGAGTTTCCTCAAGAGAATCTGTAAGTTTTGCATAAATTGAATTAATATTATTATATATTGATGAGAGCTCTGTGTTATCGCTTATGCTCCTCATTAAATGTCGAAAGACCTTTTTATTTAGTCCTTCGTCCCTTTCATTTCCCAAAAAAAATCCCGGACAAGTTTTTACAACTTTTATCTGCCTAAATGCGTCTGTCAAGTCTTTACTCCAATCATAAAAACCTTGCGGCTGAAAAATTCCCAGTTCGTTCTTAACAATTCCTAAAGCACTTGCCAAGCGCTCATCAGAATTTGATAATAATTCTCCCCCCATTGCTCTAGCAACCTGAACATATAGTCTGGCATCACTGTCAGTTACTTTTTCCTCAAGTTTTTGAAGAAAATCCGGGCGGGAATAATTATGTCCATGACTAGCGATATGGTTTTCTACAACGGCATATATTCCATCTATCAATGGCTTGACTTTCCCAAAGCGAACAAGAGAAACGGATGGCAGAATATTGGAGTTTTTTGAGAATAAGCCAGAAGGATTTGTAAAAATTATTGAATCTGGCTTTGGAAGGTCTTCTTCAGAGATATCTCCCTGCAGCACTGCTTTCTTTCCATCTAGAATTAAACTATAATCCACGCCCCCTTCTGTAATTACTCTGTCAATTATCCCAGAACCTGGGCCATTATGTTTCATTGAATTAAGAAAATTGAGAAGATTTTAAATCTTTTGAAAAATATTCATTAAATTAAAGTAGTTAAAAAATAGCTAAAAACCATTTTAACATAAGCGCCGCAACTAAAAGAAGAATAATCCATGTTGAAATCTTAAAGGCGCGCTTTCCTGCTTTCTCACTGCCGGTTATGCCCAAAACTGTAAGATAAAAGAACCTGCCTCCGTCAAACATGCCTACTGGAAGCATATTTACAAGAGCTACGCTAATACAAATAATAATTATCCACCAAAGAAGATCGTATATGAATATTCCAAAATCTCCCAAATCTGAATGGTAATACAGAAATGGGTCTTTCACTTCTTTTATGAATGAATAAACAAATCCTCTAATGCCTGAAGGCTCATTTGGAATTATTCCTACTCCCAAGAATGCCCTTCCTTCCTTTTCGGCAAGAGTAATATTAAATTCCCTGGATAATTTGCCATTTGTCGTTGTTATAGTTATATTATCTCCTACCCTATAATCTTGGATTGTGCTTCTAAGAATATCGTATGAATTAATTTCCTTGCCGTTTATGTGAGTAATTGCTCCGCTTAGATTGGCTCTCCTTGCCGGACTATCTTCGTAAGCTACTAATTGCCTTCCCTCTTTTACGGCTCTATCAAGCAATGAAGAAGAAGCAAAATAAGTTAAGTTGTCTGAAGTTATTTTAAGAACTGTACTGCTTGAATTATCTAATTTAAATTCTGAATATGGCACACCATTAATTGTGTTTATTGAGCTTACATCTATTATTCCTGCAGAATAAGTGTTAAAGTAAACTCCTGCTGGAGTAAATGCGGCTGCTGTGAAAAGTATGAATATTATCCCAAAGATAATAGCTGTAAGTACATTAGCAAAGGTTCCGGCGGCAAGTACTGCCAGCTGCGGGAATTTTTTTGCCTTAGTCATATCTTTCTCGTTCTGTTCAACGAAAGCCGCTAAAAATGGCCCTAAAAATCCAAATCCTGTTGAATGTATTCTTATTTTATTAAGTCTTGCAAAAATCCCGTGGGCAAATTCATGAGGCACTGCGATAATAGCTATTATTATAATCCAATAAGTAAAATAGAATGGTGGAAGAAAATCAACTGTAAATAGCTTGTCAATATATGGAATAAGAGGAGTTAATACTGGCACTCTTAGTTGTTCAGCAAGGAATGGGGACCTAATGTAATTATATGAAAAACTAGCTAAGAACCAGAGCATTGCCGCCATTAAGGCATATCCTGAAGCTATTATGAGATATTGCATAGGTTTCAGAATTGAAGCATATTTCCTGCTTGTCCACTCAATTACTCTTAATCCTACTTTTGTGCGATAAAGGTAAAGCAATCCCTCACGTTTTAAATTATGCCTGTGAGTGTAAAGAAATAAAACTACGAGTAATGTGAAAACTACCAAGAATATTATGTCGTATGCTATAAAACTCATGAGCCCTATTTTTTGCGTACTGGCCTGAAGGAATGGCCACCACATTTGACGCATTTGATTTTCTTGGCAATGACTCGCACTGCTTGAGTCCTAATCCTATGATTGCAATCCTTGCAAATAAAAACATTTCCAAACAATCGCGCCTGAGCAATAGGTATTTTAGCCGCCATTTACATTACCCTCATAATGGCCTTCTTGCCTTCTATGTCCCAATATTCAACCTGTTTCTCAGGAGCAAGCTGCTCTTTTATTTCTTCAATGTATGGAATGTCTAAAGTTTCAAAACTTTCAAGGTCCATCACTGATGCAGTAACTTCAGAGACACTTAATACCTGAGCTTTGCGCTTTTCTATCATTGGAACGTCAAATCTTGTATCTCCAGGTACAGCGATTATTTTCTTCTTCCCTGAAAATACTGAAATTGCCTCTATCCTGCACTTACTTGCCCCGTGCTTTCCAGTCTTGCTAATATCATTAGAACGTACTGCATAAGGTTCTCCGTCGACCATTATTGTCGTGCCGGGCTTTGCACCAGTTGCTGTGATTAATCTTAAAACCATAGAGTCTTACAAGAAACTTTGTTTATAAAGCTTACTGCTTTTATTTCATATTTATTTGGCGTATATCAAGTTTAAATAGAGCAAAATCTATAGATATATGCGAGAGCATGACAACAACAAGATACGTACTCGCAAGCATTGCTTCTGCAGTTTTTCTTACTTTAAATTCCGAAGCTCAATCAGAATATGAAAAGAATAAAGACTCTCTTGCTGAATTATCATGGTCACGGACTTCTTATCTCAAAATTTTGTCTGAAAGAAAAAGCGAGGAAGCTTACAAGATTAATCTAAATGAACGCATGGAGCGCAATTTTGCAAACCAATTTACGCCTTTAAAAGAACTTAGATATCTTAGAAATGAAAGGCAGGGCATGCCTCTTGCTCATGATTTAGACGATGATGCTGTGAATATTTTATTTAGAAGCTCATGGGAAACCATAAGGCAGGGCATTGTTGATAATTCAAGGCGATATTTACCTAGATTTGTAGAAGCAAGCATAGCCGGCGCACATGAGAAATATGACCCGCCAAATGCAGAAGATATTGCAAGAGGAGACAAACCTGAAAGCAGAAAAAATTACAATACTAATATTGGATTTCGTTTGTTTCGCACTCATCCTTATGCTTTCTTCAACTATTCACATGATAAATTTGGAGGATTTCTTGCAAGAGTCAGTTATGACTCGGCTAACCTGACATTCATTGCCCCGCTACCGGTCGATAATGCTAAACTTGTGCTTGGTGTGCGCACAAGATTTGATGAATCTCTCGGCGCTCTGAGCTTTATAGGCTTGACAACACATCTATTTCGCGGACAGGCGTATATTGGAGCAACATTTGATGGGGAAGCAAGAATAAATGCAGTCTATCAGAAAAGTTTCTGAGCTTCTGACAAGTTTGTCGATTATAGAGAATTCTATTAGATACAGAGAACTATGTAGGTTGTAGCTCACTTTGTATGCAGTCATCAAGAACACAGGGTTCTTGAGGTCTCTGTAATATAATTGAAAAATCTTGCAGTTATTTATAATCTCCTTAATGTTAGTTAATTAATTTTATAATAGTAACATAATAGAAAGTTTTATATACTTTCTTTTGTTGCGGAACATATGGTTAACGTTATTGCAAAAGTAAAGAAAATAGGGACAATTGGAGAAGTAGATGGAAACTTTGCATATGTTCTTGGTGAATTTCAAAAAAATGGTGGCCGTTTAATTACTCCGCGAGAAGAGGGATACATTCGTGTTGCAACCGCTGGAAATGAGGAGATTGGTGTGGATCAAGGTAGTTATGTTACTGCAGGCTTTGAGTATGCGCAAAATGCACAGCCTTTATTGAGAATGCAATCTCGCCTTTTGAATCCATCTTTGGCGCAAGCAGCAGTTGAAGCAAACGGTGATGACAAATACTTTAATACCTCGACAAGAACAGAATATGATGAAGATCTCAACCAAGCAGAGTTAGACGCAAAAAACCAAAATCCTGAAATGAGAAGTGTGGTTATACTTCCTTCTAGAAAAAACTTTTATATTAAGCCTAGAGCTAATTTTGACATTCTAAGAACCATTATGCCGGGATATATTGGTAGAGGAAAGAAGAAAAGGCAGTTGGCAGATGCATTCTACGAATGGAACGGTAATGTTCCTATTGAAGTTATTCTTGTTGATCCGGAAACTGTGGATGCACAAGAAGGTACACTTTTAACGCAAATGTGGTTGTGCTGGCGTGACGACGCCTGGTCGGGGTACGGGTACTTGAACGGCAGCTACTGGGTTCATGGTATTTTTCCTTTGAATTTTATGGGCGAAGCCAGCGCGCAAAAAAATAAGCCTGTTATGCAAAACAGCACAATATCATACACACAAAGAGAAATTACTAAACATTACCAAACACTTACTGATATTCAAAAAGGAAAAGTAAAACTCTCTGCACTTGAAGAACAAGTTACTCCAATAAGGGATTTCTTTGCTCGCCTTAGAACTAAATAACCGGCTCGAAATAGTATAATTCTCCAAAATAATACTCTTAAAGTACTATTCCATATACTTTTTGTAATATTAATCGAGAAACTTCTTTCTGACAAGAAGTTTTATAAAAGGTGATTCTCACCAGAAATGATGGAAACTGTGCAGAAAAATGAATTCATTGCATTTAGATTTAAAGGATATGCCAATGAATCTCTTTTTGATTCTAATATTGAGGTAGAGCTTAAGAAATTAGATCCGAAAGCAAAAGCAGAAGAAAGCATTATTGTGGTGGGCAAGGGAATGGTTGTACCTGGACTTGACCGCTCCTTTGAAGGCAAAGAAATAGGAAAAGAATATGAAATAAACTTGGAAGCGAAGGATGGTTTTGGAGAGAGAAGAAGAGAACTTGTCAAAACAATTCCCCTAAAAACATTTACAGATAACAAGATTAATCCTTATCCCGGACTTAGCTTAACTCTTGATGGCATGCTTGCTAAAATAATAACTATATCTGGGGCAAGAGTCGTGACTGATTTTAATAATCCTCTGGCGGGAAAGAAACTTAGATATGTATTTACAGTGACGAGAAAAGTAATTGAAGATAAAGAAAGAGCTGAATCTTTATTTAAAGTTATATTCAGGATGGTTCCTGAATTTGAAATTAAAGAGAGTATAATTGTTAAGGGACCTGAAATACTTGAGCAATATGTAAAAGCATTCTCTCCACAATTCAAAGAATTAATGGGCAGAGAGCTGTCTTTTGAATTGAAAGAAGAAGAAAAGTCTGACAAAAATGATTTACATGAACACTCACACGAACACAATCATGAAAATTAACGGTGGGAACGTTTTTTCTTTTTTCTTGAGAGAGAAAGCTTAATTAATTTTTTAACTTTAGAAATCTTGCTTTTTTTACCTGAACTTCTGCTTCTTCTTGCCTTCTTGCGCGATTTTAAATTTTTAGTCCTTTTCATACCAGCTTTACTCCTGAATTTTATGGCATAAGCTGATGCTTAAAACGATGTACATTTTAAGCACCTAAAAGCCCTTGCCATGCAGGGCTTTCTGATATTCTGGACTCGGTGGAGGAGTTCCTTAAACTCTGTCGGTCAATCTTAACCTCGCGACTTGTTTTAAAGGTGATCTCCTTCGCGCCAAAGGGAAGCTTACCGTGTGCAGATTTCAGAAAGTGAGTTATAGTCCAGTCACTTCCTTGATAGCCGAACACACGCCAGAGGCTGCTCTGCGAGCATCCTTTTCAGGACAACCGAACTGTCCGTACCAGCTTAAAAAAGAGATTGATGCAAAGTATATAAGAGTATCTCACTACTCTGGAATTAATATCTCTTTAATGGCTCTTATCGTCGGAATGTGACGCTAGAGCAAAACAACAATACTTATAAACAGATAGTACGTCTGCAGTGCATGGCTGAACTTTATGAAAAAGAGAATCCTGGAACTAGCGATATTGACAGAGAACTAGAATCTCTGCTTCAAAAACAAGGTGCTAGGATAAAAGTAGTTGGTTGTGGCGGAGGGGGAGGCAATTCAGTCTCAAGAATGAAGGAGACTGGAATAAAAGGATGTGAAATTTTGGCAGTTAATACTGATGCTCAAGACCTTCTTTACACAAATGCAGATGCTAAGATACTCATAGGGCGGGAGCTGACTCATGGACTTGGAGCTGGAAGCAATCCTAGAATTGGCGAGCAGTCAGCCAAAGAATCAGAGCAGGAAATAAAGAAGAAGCTTGGAGAAGTTGATATGGTATTTATTACGTGTGGTCTTGGCGGAGGAACTGGAACTGGGGCGGCTCCCGTAGTAGCCGATATAGCTAAAAGACTTGGGGCGCTGACTATAGGGGTTGTAACCTTGCCATTTACAGTTGAAGGACAGAAACGCATAGAGAACGCACAGTATGGACTTGAGAGAATGGTTGCTGTGACTGACACGTTAATTGTTATTCCAAATGACAAGCTGCTTGAGATAGCTCCTGAACTGCCGATACACACTGCCTTTAAAGTTGCTGATGAAATACTTACCAATTCTGTAAAGGGAATTACAGAATTAGTTACTAAGGCAGGACTTGTAAATCTAGACTTTGCAGATATAAAGGCAGTAATGTCTAAAGGGGGCGTTTCATTGATAGGAATTGGGGAGTCAGATTCAAAAGACCGGGCAAGAGATGCTGTGGAAAAAGCAGTTAACAATCCTCTCTTGGACGTTGATATAACAAATGCTACTGGAGCTTTGGTAAATATTGTAGGAGGACCCGATATGTCTCTTGATGAGTACAAGACAGTAATGGAAATAATAGGTGAGAAGATATCTACTGATGCAAAAATAATATCTGGAGCGCAAATCTCCAATGACATGGACAAATCTATAAAAGTCCTGATAATTGTAACTGGGGTAAAAAGCTCGCAAATTCTTGGGGCTTCTACAAACATAGCAAATTCCCAACAGGAAGACCTTGAAAGAGAACTGGGCATTGATTTTGTCAACCATTGATTTTAATTTACAGAGAACTGCCTCTCGTTGCAGTCTAAACAATGCAGTTATCCATAACTTAACCTATTGCTCTTTTCAAGCAACCATTTCCAAACGGGTTTAATAGTTACTTTCTTACCTTCTACGACCAAGTCTTCTTCTTTATCAAGAGTTAAAATCAAACCTTCTTTTAGTTGGTTCTTTTCCATGCTTTCTACCAGATTATGAACTTTACAGACCTTTCTTTACTATTTAATAAATATTTATAAATAAATAGAACTGGTAAAGAAAGCTTAAATTGGATAAATATAATTATTTTGTTAATTTATCGGTTGGAGACGAACCACCTACCTAGAGGGCACCGTTTTCGTTATTCGGTAATATAAAGAATCATTTACGGTTTATGTGGGATGGAGCTCAATAATACTAATAAACTGGAAAATCTGCTCCCGAATAATATAGAACATAGCAAAAGATATGGAAACTTACACCAAGAACCTAAGCACGAATGACCCTGAATATACTGCTAAATATGCAACTATTCAAAGTCTTAATCAAATGTCTGATAAAATAAGAGAAAATAAATCAAGTATGTATTCTAAGGTTTATTATGGTTCCTCGCTAATATTTGGGGTATTGATTGCAATTTTTGCAAATTCACTAAACTGGCTCGTAGTTTTCTTACTCATTGATTTATCTTTAGCTTTATTGATATTCTTCGCTAAAAAGTTCCATTAAAGAAGAGTGGAGTTAGCACAAGAACGTGGAAAGATTATCAAAGCTCTGAATGAATTTAGCATACCTGTTAAAGATAGATAACTTTTGATTAAGTCCCAAACTTAACGCCCAGAATTAACAACGCCATTAAACGCAACATTTAAAAACTAGTTAGAAAAGACTAGTTGTTATGGCAGATAAATTAAATTCATGGGAAGTATGGAACTTATTTTTTAATAATGATGAGTTTAGAAAATCTAAATTTGAACCTAATCAAACATATGTCGGGCCTAGTTTAAATTTAGGTGATTCCGGACAGATTTATTACAATTCAAATGGAAGAATTCTTAAAAATACAGAGCATTTTAAGTATTGTTTTGATTTACATCTACGTTCTTTAGGATATTCCGTTGATTCAACTGAAGAATTCGGTGGTCCGCACTCTAATATTAACTGGGTAAGGTATGTTAACAGAAATCCTGAAAATCGCACTTTAGTTGTAAATTATGAAGGCATGAAAATACCTAAATATTCTGAAGGAGATGGACCTTGGGCAGACATAAGTATTAGAGACTGGAAAAATGATAAATCGTCATTCAAAAATTCTCTTGCAGATGCACTAAAAGGTTTACAAGCAGCGTAACGATTCTGATTATTTAACAATCTTAAAGCTGAATATGTTAAAAAATGACTATTTTCTTTTAGTTCTATAGGCAGGATTCCATCAAATCTATATCTTTAAAAAGCAGGGAAGAGTATAAGATGTATGAATGCAAATGGAGAAATTGGATGGAAACAGAAATTTATGTCTTTTACAATACAGTCTAAAAGAGTATGGTATCTCCTTAGGAAACCGACTGCTGATGAGTTTAAATCCATTGCTAAAATATCTGCTCTTGGAATATTAATAATTGGCGCCGTCGGATTTGCTATCTCTGATATAATTAAGTTCTTTAGTTGAGCATCTGGAACATTTAATTTGCTGAATCTTCAAGTTCTTTCTTTAACAATAATATAGTCTCTTGAATAATCAGAAGTGGCAAAAAAAATATTAATACTTTACCCATATTAAAAGTCCTCCTTGCTTAATAAAGATAAATTTGCTAAAAGATTTTCTTTAGTATTAGCTTTTTCTCCTCTTCTAATGTTTCTTATAACAAAATTTTTTACTAAAGCATATTTTATTAAATCTATACTTAGTTTGCGTTCTTTATCGCTCAGGGGAGATTTCGCGGAAGAATTATATCCACCTATAATTGACTTTAGACTTCCTTCAAGATAAAACGGTATAGCCATATTTCCTCCAAATATAAGAGGAGATTCTAATTCGCATATCCTTTTTGACATTTTAATTTTCTCAAGATCAATAAATCTAAAGCCATTTGGCGTTACCATTACATTAGATTCATTTAGATCTCCATGAATAAGATATTCGGGAAGTAATTTAATTTCTTTACTTAATTCTAATTCTACAAATTGACTAATCTCCGAATTTATACCCTCAAGTCCTGCAAGTGAAAGATCAATCCCTAAAGCTACCGAGTTACTCTCACTAAGATGTTTTGCATCTGTTAAAAATTCTCTTCCTAAATTAGGATGATTTTCAACTAATATTAATAGTTGTTCATGCATAGTAGCCATATAATCTCCTAATTTTGTGAAATAACTTAAATCTCTTTTGGTATTATGTTTTCCCCTTATAAATTCCTCTAATACATAAGTTCCATCTTCTAAAACAACACCCGATTTACCATCCGTTGTTTCTTTTATCGCAGGGAATAAATATGATATATTCTTTGCAACTTCAGATATTGCCTCAACTCTTTTTTCTTCTTCCCCAATATATTTGAAAACGTATTTGTTATAGCCATCTGAAACATAAAATATTCCGTTCTTTTTTGCACTTTTTTCTATCTCTCTTAATTGGACTGGATGCAGGCGATAGTTTTCTATTAGTATCTTCTCCAACTCTCCATGGCTTTTTCTTTTTAATCTTTCTCTTTTCAAAACTTCTTTTGGGATATTATATATGATCTTTTTATTTTTTAATAAATCTAACCCTCTTGCACAAACGATTTCTACTTCACTTATTGGAAGTACTTGCAATGCTCCATTGTTGATTGATATAAAGGAATTCTTTGCATTGAAAATTGTTATCTCTGTTTGATCTGAAACCACTACATTATTGTCACAACTATCAAAAAAATTTATTCTTCCTTGAACATAACCAAAATTATTATTTATTCTATAAAAATTTACTGGTTGTCTGAAGTCATTTATTGGTAAAACCCCCCTGCATTCAAATCTTTCCCCTTCAACTCCTTCTAAGAAGAACTGACCATTTTTGTAATCAAACTTAATTTCACTCATAAAAAAGCAGGCATAGTTAACTATTTAAATATTTATTTTAATGTTAATCTATTAGGAAAAATGGAAATAGTTTTTGTTAGACATGCGGAAAAGAAAGAAGGAGATGGAGATTTAGAATTATCTGAAAAAGGCATTCAACAAGCAAAGAATCTTGCTAAAAGATTAAGTAATGAACGTTTTGATGAAATCTATTGTAGCGGTCTTAAGAGAGCAATTGAAACTGCCCGCTTCATATCCGAAGAATTAAAATTATCTCCAAAAATAGAAAACCCATTGAATGAATTTGAATCAAATTTGCTTAAAATAAAAGAACAAGAGTGGGATGAGAAAAGCAAATCTCAATATGATAAATTAAAATCCTTTCTAGAAAATTTTACTAATAGGGCAGAAGAAGATAAAAGAATATTAATAATTGCTCATGGCATTACAAATAGATTAATTCTTGCTATTTTATTAGAATTAGAGTTAAAAAATCTCATAAGATTCAGGTTGCTTGAAACGGCTGTTTGTGAGGTTTATTGGATGCCAAAATTTGGGAACTGGAGACTTAAATATTGGAACGATGTCTCACATCAACCTAAAGAATTGGTTGAAGGAAAAAATAAATATTAATTACTCTCTAATAACTTATTGTAATAATTGACAAATTCTATAAAAAGTTTTTTGGTTTCTCTTAAATTATATTTCTTACCTAATCTACGAGATACTATTCTTCTTTGAATATTCTCAAGTTCTTTTGTTGGAAAAACTAGCGATGCGTATTTTGAAGCCTCAAAAATTCTGGAAAGAATTTTTCTTGCTCTTGTTCGGTTTGGCATCTTATTATTTGATTTTCTTAGATAATATGCATTATAAGAATTAATTAATAAGTCATAAATTTGAGCATAGCAATTTGATAGAAATATTTCTCTGTTTTCTTTAAAATCCAGCCCCAAAATAGGTAAATGCCTATAAGGTAATGAAATAGAAGTCCTGTTAATTATCTTATCTTGAATTTCTTTGTTAAATCGTGATTTTCTATTTATAACCCCTTTTGAAAAATTTTCTTCTCCTTTCAAAGAAATTCCAACAGAATATTCTATTTTATCCAGCTTAATTTTTGTCTGAACATTATCAAAGATGCTTCCGCTAACTATCACTAAAAAGTCATAGTCGTCATTATTTATAGAATGTAGTGCTGAACCGAATATCGAAATACTTAAGATATTATTTTTCTCATATCCTTTAGCGAGATACTCTCTTACTTTTGTTGCCAAATCAAAGAATATTTTCCATCTTTGTTCTAAAAGATTATTCTTTTTATTTTTATAGAGGCAATAGTAAATATTTCTTTTCAATAACTTTTCTCTTTGTTTTTTCTCTGCAATATTTATTTTATTTTCTTTGAAGAGTTCTATTGGGAAAGGAATATTAAATAAAATTGGTTTAATTTTCATAAAGTTAATTCAAGATTTATATATTTATATCTTTCTTCTTTAGATTTATGAATTTCTTTTAATACTTTTCTTCTAAGTTTTAAAGAATCTGCCTATTTTACATATGCTTGCCAACCTTGATAACTTTCTAAGAACAAAGCGGTTATCAGAAAAAAAATCTTTTACAGGATTACTATTTTCTTGCATAAATTTATTATGAGGAAATAACTTAAAAAGTTATCTAAAACACCCGTAGATACAAAAATCTTAGAGAATAAAAACATTTAAAAACCAAGTTCAAATGGGAAAGGTATCGCTGACTACATACCTAAGCCATACCTTCTAGGGGTTTGGGTCGTCATGTAGGAGATAAAATGAAAGTAGAAGAAGCATTGCAGGAACTTAGAAAGCAGGAAAAACGCAACTTTGAGCAGAGCGTAGACATGATTATCAATCTAAAGGACATTGATCCTAAGAGAGATAATATAAGCGCGCTGGTAACACTGCCTAATAGAATACGTGACAAGAAAGTATGTGCATTTCTAACTAAAAAATCTAATCTTGTAGACACTATTACTGCTCCTGAATTTCCAAAATATAAAGATAAGAAAGACCTAAGGAAACTTGTAAAAAGCTATGACTTTTTCATTGCTGCTGCTAAACTTATGCCGTCTGTGGCAACTACATTTGGTAAAGCTCTGGGACCAACAGGAAAGATGCCTTCCCCTCAGCTGGGAGTTTTAATGAATGAAGAAGATTCTTCAATAAAAACAGCTTTAAGCAAGATAGACAGTGTTATAAAGATAAGAGTAAAAGAGCCCGCCATTAAGGTCTCAATTGGAAAAGAAGGTATGAGTGACGAGCAGATAATATCCAATGTTAAAATCTTATATCAGACGGTTATCGCTGCGCTTCCTGTAAAAAAAGATAATGTTAAGTCAGTCATGCTTAAACTGACAATGAGTAAACCTCTTAAGGTGGAGAACATAGCATGAAATCAAAATCAGTAAAGAAAAAAGATTCATCAAAAAGAGAGAAGAATATTCCGCAATATAAATTAAAAGCGGTAAGCGAGCTTGTAGACCAAATTAAGACAAATAGGACTGTGTTAGTTGCATCAACGCGAAAGCTCCCAAGCTCTCAATTTCATCAGATAAAAAAACAGCTTAGGGGAAAAGCGTCTATAAGAGTTGTCAAGAAGTCTCTAGTTATAAGGGCAATGGAAAATTCCAAATTGCCGGGCATAAAAGCACTTGAAGAAAGCGTTGGCTCTGATGTTGCATTGTTCTTCTCTGAATTAGACCCGTTTGAACTTTCAGGACTTCTCGCAGACAATCAAAGCCCTGCAAAAGCTAAGGCAGGGGACATAATGAATGAAGATATTCATGTTGAGCCGGGACCTACTGAACTCGTTCCAGGCCCAGCCATATCGGAACTTTCAGGGGTTGGACTTAAAGTAGCAGTTGAAGGTGGAAAGCTTGCAATAAAACAACATGCAACAATAGCCAGAGCCGGAGAAGCTATAAAAGACAACGTAGCAAGCGTCATGGCTAAACTTGGAATAATGCCCTTAAAAGTAGGATTTGAGCCTCTTGCCGCCTATGATTCTACAGCAGACAAAGTTTACAAAGGGATAAAGATAGATAAGAAGCGGACCTTGGAAGCATTGAGAGAAGCAATTGGGAAGAGCAGAAGTTTTGCGATAAATCTTAAGTATCTCTCTTCTGATACTGTGGGATATTTCATAAGCAAGGCGGGATTAGAAGCAAAAGCAATTGAGAAAATATTAAATGCTAAATCCGAATCAGCAAGTGTCGGAGAAATACAAAAATGAAAACTCAAAAACTACAAGGGAGGATAGCTAATGGAATACGTTTACGGCGCTTTGCTTTTGCATAAGCTGGGACAGCCAGTTAATGAAGAAAGCCTTACAAAGGTAATTTCTGCAACTGGAGTAAAAGTTGATGAAGCGAAAGTCAAAACTCTCATTGCTTGCTTGAACGGCGTTGATATTGCTGCGGAGCTTGCCAATGCAAGTGCGATGGCTTCAGCACCCGCTGCACCTGCAGAAGCTAAGAAGGAAGAGAAGAAAGAAGAAAAGCCAGCCGAATCAGCAGCAGGTCTAAGTGCATTGTTTGGTTAAATCCATTTTATCCTCAATGTATGAAGATATGCAAGCTCTAGTATGGGCATTTTCTCAAGCACTGCGATTTATAATCTTATCTTAAGATTTGTTAAGAAAACTATTAGTCTATAATATAGAGAACTGCGTAGGTTGTAGCTCACTTTGTACACAGATCTCTGTCTGGATAACTGCCCTTCCTTGAGCTATAAGTAATGCAGTTATCCATATCTTCTAGTTCTCCAGAATTTTTAGTAATGATATAAGTCGAAAGATATAATTGGAGTGCTAATATGGTATATCAGTTATATTTAAATAACTAAGAGAGGAGAATGTATTAAGCCGACGTGGGACAATGGTACTCCGCTGGTCTTGAGAACCAGTTTCCTTCGGGATTTCCCGGTTCGATTCCGGGCGTCGGCGTCATTTACCACTGACTTTAGAAGCGTAAGAGGTCTTAGACAGATACTCAAACGTTTCAAGACAAGAGAGAATTTTACTTGATTTATTCGTTAAATCTAATGTAAGATGGCAAGTGCATATGGCTGAAGTTCTGCGCAGGCATCGTATACATATCATCCTGTTCTGAGTCTTATCAGATTCCTTAATCTTTCTGACTATGCGCTTTATCCCCTGCCGTTCTTTATCTGATGAAAAATAACAACTTGAGCAAAGAGGATATGTAATTGATAATGCTCCGAGATTGTCCGAAGAAATATTCATAATTAATAAAAGCTTAAATGATATATAAAGAATCGTTGTACAAGAATATACACGCCGCACCTATCCAAACCAGCGATTCCACCAAGATTTCTTCTCGGGCTCGCTATCTTGATGCAAGATCTCTGCCGATGCCTGTGAATTTGAAGAAACGCTTAGAATCGGAGCATCCCGGCTCATCTCTTCTTCTACGCGCTTGATTGCCTTGTCAACCTCTAATTTTGAATGACCTTGATTAATCAGAGCCCAGCGAAGAGAATCTTTTGTATATCCCTTCTTTAGGTTCTTTCTTAAGTACTCTGCGAGCTGTTGAACATAATCTTCTCTTTTACCCATGCTTTTTTGATATAAAATAGATATATAAATTTAATGTCAATTGAATTACTCTGTTTTGCTGTCTGAGAATAAAGTGTAGAGAGTCTTATCTTTGTATGATTTCAAAAATACCAGGAAATATGCTAGGATGAGAGGACCGAGAATTATGCCCATTACACCGAAGATGAAGAAACCTCCGACCATCCCTATAAGAATTATTGCTGGAGAGAGATTAGTTCTTCTTGAAACAAGATAAGAGCGGAGGATATTATCTACTGTTGATACTATAAGGGCGTTATACAGAAGATAACCTATTGCAATAGGCATATTGCCTGCAGCGAACAAATAAATTGATATTGGCACCCATACTATGAATGGACCTACGATTGGAGTGATTGAGAGAAGAGTAGCTAAGATAGTGAGTGCTAATGCATTCTTTACTCCAAAGAGCAAGAAACCTATGCCTGCAAGAGCTCCCTGCACCAATCCTATAATTATCTGCCCGTATATTACGGAGTCTGCCACATCTTTAAAGTGCTGAATTAATATTTTCTGCTTTGATGGGGCAAATGGAGACAAATCAGCCATGAAAGACCTAAATTGCTGATGGTCTCTTAGAGTGAAGAAGAAAACAAAACATATAATGAAAAGCTGGAGGGCTATTCTTGGAAGCTCAATAAGAGCATTAGTGAGCTTCTCCAATCCTGCACGCCCTAAATTGCTGACAAATCCGTCTAAGACTATGCTCATCTGACCTGTAAACTGATCAGAAGCGGTGGGGAAGAGTGCTTTGATAATGCTTTGGACGTCTATTATCTGCGCAAATCTTAATATTTCTGAAACTTGAGGAATTACTATAGGTATCAGAAACCATATTGGAACTATTACTACAAGTATTAAAATAAATGAGACAATGCTGGCTGAAACACTACGATTTTTCACAAAATCAAGCAAACGAATGTGGAGCGGCATAAACAAGTAAGCCAAAATAAGAGCCCCTAAGACAGCCATGAGAATTGGACGAATTACCAGGAATGTGAGAAATGCAAAAAGAACTATTATTGCCAGCATTGAGAATTTCTTTATATCTTTTTCGTTGAATTCCATGGACTGGTATATTATTACAAGTATATAAATCTCGCTCCTAAAAGAAATTATGGTTCAGCAAAAATTTATAAATGATTTTTATCTATAGAGTATATGCATTCGGTAATAAATAAAATATTTTCAGGTGTTAATGATGAAATAGTCCACCGCGAATTCGTTAAATTCAGCAAGGGTATATTTCCTTCAAGATATCTTTTAGAAGCTAAGAAACAAAAAAACCAGTACTCTGTAAAGGTGGGGCCCGAATTTGCCAATTATCTTGTAAGAGCATGCTTAGAAAAAGTTTCAGGAGATATTGCTGTAATTGGGGCAATAATAGCAACATTTGACATAACAAAAGAAGCTGAATTCCCCATAGAGAGAATTAAACAGTTTATGGGTGTAAAGCAATCACTTATATCAACAACGACAACTCCGGAAAAGATAATCTCACTTATGGATAAATTTCCAAAGGCTTTTTTTGCCTTGTCATTTTCTACTGGAGCATTTCATCTAAAAATAAAAGCCAAAGCCCCTAAGAGCGCAAAGCCCGCTTCTAGAGGAGATAAGGAAGCCACTCCTGATTTCTGCTCTCTTAAAACAAATGATCAGTCAATAATTGATGACTTGTTTTTTGATGCTCCTGACTTTAAAGAAGTAAAAATAAATCATATTCTTACAATAGAAGACATTGAGCTCCCAAAAGAAGTAAAAGACCCTGTACAAATTAGAGAGCTTGCAATCCGCAAAGGCAAAATAACCAGAACAGTAATAGTAGATGGAAAAGAGAGAAAAAGCGAGGCAAGCTTTAAAGCTTAGTATTCAAGCCCCTTTCTGGCCATTGTACCCGAGTCATAAGGGTGCTTGATTTTCTTTATCTCTGTAACTAAATCTGCTTTCTCAAATATATTTGTAAGGGGTTTGTGCGAACCAGTAAGAATAAGCTCTTGATTATTGGGTTTCCTGCCAATTATTAATATGACCTCTTCCTCTGTTAAAAGGCCCATCTGAACAGCATAAAGAATTTCGTCTGCTATAACTATATCATATTTTCCAAAACAAGAAATAAGATAATCACACGCTTCCTTAACGGCGCCTAAATGCGCTTTAGACGGCTTGCCAATTACCCATGAACCCGTGCCGAATCTCCTGACAGAAAAATTATTGAAAGTTTCAAGGGCTTTGAGCTCTCCAGGATAATCTATCTCAAAATCTCCTGTGCCGTTCTTCATGAACTGAATAAGATGCACTGTATAACCGTTTCCGCATGCACGCAAAGCTGTGCCTAGAGCTGCAGTAGTCTTTCCTTTTCCATTTCCCCAGAACACCTGAACCATTCCGAGTTGAGATTTGTCGGCCATTAATAATATAATAATGCAATATATATTAGTTTATGTGTTGCCAGACAGAGATTGTCAAAACCTTTAAATATAAGTCTTATCCAGTAATACTAAGTTATATTTAATCATATAAAAAAATATTAGGTATTATTATGAAAGAGAGGATATCTGCTACAGTTGATAAAGAGATAGTGAAAACAATAAACTCCCTGATTGAAAATAAAAAATATAGAAATAAATCTCATGTAATTGAGATAGCTATTGAAAATTTGGCGAGGGAAGAGAATGATAAGAATAAGAAATGAATCTAATATGCAGATAATAATCGGAAAAGCCGGACAGGTTTCATTATGGGTTATTATCGCAATTGCAATTGTAGCCATAGTAGGTCTGCTTGCATTACTGAGGCAGAAGCCCCTGCCTGAAATTGATAATATAGAATCTCCTGAAAGAACTATAGAAAGCTGTGCCAGAGATGCAATATATGAAACTGTAAAATTAATGGCGCCCCAAGGAGGATTTGTCTCTCCCAGAAATTATAAAAAATACGACAACATAAATGTGGCATATTTATGCGAGAATATAGGCTATTTTGAAACTTGCATAAACCAGCACCCGTCACTCCTTGCAGAGATAAAGGAAGAGATATATAATAATTCTATAAATAAAATAGAAAATTGCTTCGTTGATTCCACAGAAGAACTGAAAAAGAAGAATATAAAGGTTGAGTCTGGAGAAACCAACTTGAAAATAGACCTGGCTCCTCAAAGAATAAAGGTTTCAATAAATAAAAAAATGACATTGAGCAGTAAGGAAGGCACGAAAAACATTGAAGACTTCAATTTTGAGATTAGGCATCCTCTCTATGAGTTAGCTCTTGTCGCCAATGAGATAGCCAGCCAGGAAGCAAAATATTGCTATTTTGAGTATGTTGGTTATATGATACTTTATCCAGAATTTGACATAAAGAAAACTGCCCTATCCGACTCGACAAAAATATATACTATACTTCATAAAGATTCCAATAGTGAAATGAATATTGCAATAAGAAGCTGCGCAATACCTCCCGGAATATGAAAGAAAAAATAAATTACAAAAAGACGGCTGTTTTTGAGATAGTATTGCTAATAAGCGTGAGCTTTGCTTTTGCATATATCATTAATCATACAACTGGAAATCCGGGGGAAAAAATAATAGTCCAAAAAAATGTTCGTTCTGTTTCTTTGCTTAATTTTATTGGAAAATTATTATTCAGTGAAAAGGGAATTGTATCTGCTGCAGGAGAAGTGGCAACGTGCGTCAATTCACTAAGCGGAAAGAGCTGTCAGGAATACCCTATTGAGAGCTGTAATCAGGAATGCGGCGGAGATTGTGTGCCTTCAACCAGGGAAAATGTAGCTGCATGCAAGCCTGGAACATGCTATGACCCTCTTGAAGGAACATGTCAGGCAGGTTCACCGCAATCAACATGTGTTGCACACGGAGGAACATGGTCTGGGGAGAAATATGAAAACATACCTCAATGCAGGGAAGGATGCTGCATAATAAACAGTCAGGCGAAATTTGTTACTGAAAGACAATGTGTAAGAAGTGCAGAACTTTTAGGAGTGAAGAAAGAATTCAGGCCGGATGTTCAGACAGAAATTGCATGCCTTGCATTGGGAAGCGTGCAGGAAGAAGGTGCGTGTGTATTTGAGCAGGAATTTGAAAGGACGTGCAAGTTTACGACAAGAAGTCAATGCGGCACCATGCACGGAGATTTTTATTCACAACGGATTTGTTCCAGTCCTTCATTGAATACAACCTGCAAGCCACAAGTGACTACGGGCTGTTTTCCTGGGAAAGACGAGGTGTATTGGTTTGATAGCTGCGGCAATCGGGAGAATATTTTTGCGCTCCCGAAAGCCGCAAGCTGGAACAATGGCGGAGTTTTGCTAAAAAATAACAGCTGTTCATTAGGAAGCGGAACCAATTTACTTGCAAATGTAAAAACTTGCGGAAACTGCAATTATATAGCTGGAAGTGTATGTGGGAGGGCAGACGAACGTAATCCTGTTTCTCTTGGAGAATATGTGTGCAAAGACTTATCATGCATAGACGAACAGGGAAAGAAACGCAAGCATGGAGAATCATGGTGCAGTTATCAGGGAGCTATAGGTGAGGATACAGCCAAGAACCGAGCCAGAGACACGCCGGGAAGCCGACATTTCAGAGAAGTATGTATAAATGGAGAAATAAGAACGGAGCCATGTGCTGACTATAGAAACGAAATATGTGTAGAAGCACAAACTCCTATTCAGGGAGGAAAATTTTCTTCTGCTGCGTGCCGCATAAACAAATGGCAGCAATGTTTTGATTATAATAGCATTGTAAATAATCCGGAGAACAAGGGAATAGGAAAAAGCGCTATGCAAGCTAAGTCAAATCAGAGAGATTTGAAATGCGAGGAAAATACGGATTGTTTCGTCAAAGAAGTCAAAGTTGGAAAAGATTTTAAGTTTGATTATTGTGTCCCGAAATACAGTCCCGGATTTAGCTTGAGCCAAAGAGGAGAAGGCGCTGAAATAATATGCAGACAGGCAAATCAGAAATGCACGGTAGTTTATGTGAAGGGCTTGGGTGGATGGGATTGCAAAGCAAACTGTGAATGTGAGAAAAAAATATTTGCAGAGCAGATGAATGATTTGTGCATGAGTCTTGGAGATTGCGGAGCTGAAGTTAATTACATAGGAGATTTAACTGAAAATTACAAAGTGAAGAAATCTCCAAAATTAAATTCGGCTTATCTTGAGAATATAAAGAGATATGCAAATGAAAAACTTTTCAAGGGAGAATATGCCGATGCCGGAGACATTTCAGAGTTCTTTGCCACATTGGGAATTCCTGAAGGTTTGGGGAGCGCTTCTACTCCGGGAGACCCTGCGGCTCAATTCGGAATGGCTGGAACTGTTGCAGGCATGATGGGTGTTGCACTTGTGTGGGCTGCTGGGACAGCTACCGGAGCAGGAATACTTGGAAGTCTTAGTCTTGCACATGTTGGAGCGGAGCTGCTTGGACCAACAACTAATGGTGCGGCATTGACTGTAAATCCTGGTCTTAGTGCTGCTGGAGGAGCTTTGGCGGGAGCAGCTATAGGATTTGCATTAACTTCATTGCTTCTGCAATTTACTGGAGTAGGAAGAGGTTTGCCTCCAGCAATAACTTACTCTCTATTAGCTGCTGGAACTGCAGGAGGAGCAATTGCCGGGTTTGGAGCTATGGGTGGTTCAGCTTTTGGAGCTGCAGCTGGAACGTTATTAACTATAGGAATAATTATTGTAGTGGTTGTAATAATAGTAATTGTAATATTCAAAGCATTGGGAATTGGAGAAGTTAAGAAAGTTAAAGTTACATTTGAATGCAAACCGTGGCAGCCTCCCCGTGGAGGAGCTGACTGCGCAAAGTGCGGCAGTGACGGAAAAACTTGCTCAAGATACTCATGTGAGTCTCTTGGACAGACGTGTCAGTTAATTAATGAAGAAACAGGAACTCCTGAATGTATTGACATAAGCCCTAATGATGCGGCTGCGCCGAGCATAAGATTTATGAAAGAACTGCTTGCAAACTACAGCGTTGAGGAAACTGAATTTGGGGTTAGAATAAAACAACCTGGAAGCGATGGATGCATTCCTGAAAGTTATGAACCTCTCATTCTTGGAGTAGCTCTTGATGAACCGGGACAATGCAGAATAAGCAATAGCACTGGAGTCGCGTTTGAAGAAATGGAAAGTGATTTTGGAAGCAGTCTTTTCAAAAGAAATCAGACAATGCCATTACTGACTCCAAGTCTGTCTGACTTCGGGCTTGAGTCGTTTAATCCTAATGCAAGAGCAGAATATGTTCTGCATATAAAATGTCAGGACAAATCAGGAAATACAAATATAAAAGATTATGGAATTGGTTTCTGCATTAAACAAGGTCCGGACACAACTCCTCCGATAGTTGTAGAACGCGAGCCTTCTCTGACAACCGTAGCATATAACCTCACTATGCTAAATGGGGGAGTATATACAAATGAGCCTGCAGATTGCCGTTGGGACAGCATAGACAGAGATTATTCTTTGATGAGCCATGAGATGAGCTGTGAAAACGATTTTGAAGATAGGCAATTATTTGGTTGGTTCTGTTCTGGAGAGTTTCCTGTAACAGAAAATACATCTAAATATTATGTGAGATGTCAAGACCAGCCATGGCTTAACGTGAGCTCTCAAAATACGACAATACATAGAAACGCAAACTCGCAAAGCTATACATATAACCTGCAGAGAACAATCAATCCACTTATAATAGAAAGTCTTGTTCCAAACAATGAGACACTTAACTTTGGGACTATTCCTGCGTCAATTGAAGTTGTTGTCAAAACTTCCGGAGGCGTAGATGGAAGTGCCAGATGCACATATAAATGGGGAAACAGCAGTTACATTGATTTTGCTGAAGGGCTATGGACGAGCACAAACAGCCAAATATTTCAGACAATATATGATGGAATATACTCTCTCCCTGTAAGATGCGAGGATTTGGCTGGAAACACTGCAGAGAAAACAGCAAGATTTAAAGTTAATCTTGACAGCGAATCTCCTAAAGTAACCCGTGTTTACGAAAATGGCGGCTCTCTTACTCTTATAACGGATGAGCCATCTGTATGTACAGCAAGCACAGCTGTACCTTCAAGAGGAGCAAATGGGTGCGATTATGAATTTGCAAATGCGACAGAAATGAGCGGAAGCGAACTTGTGCACAGCATTGGGTTCAGCCGAGCCATTACTCATTATATAAAATGCAAAGACAAGTTTGGAAGAAATCCTGGGAGCGCATGCACAATCATTGTAAAGGGGGGCGTGGCGCAAGAATTATAAACGCGGCGTGGCTTTGAGCATTATGCGGTACGGAGAAAAAAAAGGGCAGGTTACATTATATATTATAATTGCATTAGCGATAATTCTGGTTTTAATTATATTTCTTGTTTATCCCAGAGTAAACCTGCCCGGCAGTGGAAGTGCAGATGCCACACCAGAAGAATATCTTCGTTCATGCATAGGGCAGGAAATACCCTTGATAATGGAAGACATAACAAGCCAGGGGGGAAGCATGCAGCCGCAGGGATTTATAGTTTACAATAATACGAAAATATCATATTTATGCTATACTGCTGAATATTACAAAACTTGCGTTGTGCAACAGCCAAATTTAATAGGGCAGGTGGAAAGAGAAATTAGTAGAGAGCTTCAGCCCATTGCCACTTCATGTGTAAAAAGCTTTGCAGAAGAATATGAAAGCAGAGGATATAAAATTAGCTACGGAAATACAAATGTAAATGCTTCTCTTGCACTTAACAGCATAAAGATAACTTTAAACTTGCCCATGACTGTAACTAAGGATTTTTCCAGAACATATAAATCAATAGACTTGGAGTATAAAAGCGGAATTTATGAAATTCTCTCTCTTGCAACAAGCATAATAGATTTTGAATCAACATATGGTGACTCGGAAACAACTTTATATATGAGATATTATCCAAATATTAAAATAGAAAAGGTGAAGCTTAGTGATGGGAGCAAGATATACAGTATTTCCGACGTTGTCAGCAAAGATAGATTTGTGTTTGCTTCTCGCAGCCTTGCATGGCCTGCAGGATACGGACTAGAATGAAGACAAAATTAATTTTTAGCATAATAATTATAGGAGCAATTATTTTAGCAAGCGCAGTAAGTGCGGCAGGATTAAATTCTACTGTCTGCTGTGAAAAAACTAAAGCAGATTCAAAAAATGGAGTACTTTACTGTCAAAATGTTCCTGCAAACGAATGTGAGCCGGGAGCAAGGCAAGTTCCAACCTCATGCGAATCAACATCATATTGCAAGCTCGGAACGTGCTACAATAGCATTGAAGGAAATTGTTTAGATAATACTCCTCAAAGCGTGTGCACTGCAAATAAAGGAATATGGTCTGAAGAAACTCCTCCTCAATGCTCTCTAGGATGCTGTGTACTTGGTGACCAAGCGGCATTTGTATCATTAGTACGCTGTAAAAGATTGTCAGCATTCCTTGGTTTGCAGACAAATTACAAGCCAAATATACAGGATGAAGTGCAATGTGTCCTTTCTGTGCAAAACCAGGAAAAGGGGGCTTGTGTTTATGAATTTGAGTTTGAAAAGACCTGCAAGGTAACTTCCCGTGCAGAATGCAGTGGTGGAGTAAATGGAACAAAGGCAGAAGGACAATTTTATCCTGGAAAATTATGCTCGGCGGAAGAGTTAGGAACGCCTTGTGCACCGACGCGAGAGACAATGTGCCTGCCCGGAAAAGATGAAGTTTATTTTGTTGATAGCTGTGGAAATACTGCAAATATATATGATGCTTCAAAAATAGATGACAAGAGATATTGGTCAACAATATTTGATAAAAGCGAAGCATGCAATCCTAACAGTCCAAATGCAAACTCTAAAAATTGCGGCAACTGTAATTACTTGCAGGGAAGTTACTGCCGTGACGCTCAAAAAGGAAACAGTCCAACTTATGGTGATTCAATATGTGCTGACTTGAACTGCAAAAACACTCAAAATGGGAAATCGTACAAACATGGAGAATCGTGGTGTGTTTATAACGACGCCGGAAGTGAAGATAAAGCAAACAATGCCGTCGGAAGCAGGTTCTACAAGCATATATGCATTAACGGCGAGGAAGTACTTGAGCAATGTGCAGATTTCAGACAGGAAGAATGCATTGAAGACAGCATAGAAAGTACTGCAGGACCATTTTCACAGGCAGCATGCAGAGTAAATCGCTGGCAGGATTGCACTGCACAGAGTGAGCAGATAGATTGTGAAAATACAGACCGCAGAGATTGTATATGGAAATCTGGAATAAGACTTGGCAATGCAACTGGAGGCGTGTGTGTGCCGAAGAACACTCCGGGATTAAAGTTCTGGGAAGGAGAGGAGAGTAAAGCCATTTGTGCGCAAGGCAGTTCAAGCTGTGTTGTGACATTTGAAAAAGGACTTATTGGCGGGGAGAAGTGCATAGGAAACTGTGAATGCTTGACGGAAGAATGGAAAAAGCAGAGAGCTGATTTGTGCCTTGCATTGGGAGACTGCGGACCTAAAGTAAACTGGGAAGGCAGTGAAGGATATAAGCCGGGATTTAAAGTCACAATAGGAAAAGCGAAGAAGAGTAAGTAAGATGTCTTTATTTTATTATCATTAATAAGTAACATTAAAAGGAAAGATTTAAATACCTGCTTATCCTCTAACATGATTAACAGACGATTCAATTCATGCATGGCTGCAACAGGCGCACTGGTAGCATTGCTATCAACTGGCTGCGAGACACCATACAATCCTAACTGGAGAAGCGATCCTAATGATGCTGGTGCGCAGATATTGAATATGCTTCCGATTTTTGGCACGGCTATGCAAGTTGATGGAATAAGGAGAGGAAATGTTGCAGAAGCAGTGATTGGACAGAATGCATTCCAGTATGGAGTTTCTCAAGCAGGCAGATCTGAAGTGAATGTGAATGTTGGACAAACTGTCACCGAAACAGAAAATTCACAAAATGAGGATTGCACTCAGACTTCTGAATTCTATACACTTCCTGGAGTTTATAATGATTCAAATAAAGCTCCATGGAGAATACCTGGGGTGAATCTTAAACAGACTAGAATATGCTCTAAAGACGAAACGATAACTTTTGTTGGATTAGTTGGATGCAAGGCAATATCAAAAGAGGTTAATTTCTACTTATTCAATGAAAGAGGGACTATTATTGCTTCTGTAATATCTCAATTACAGCCAGTTCTTTTAAATGATCGGCGCTATTATACTGTTAATACTAAAGATTGGCCTTCAGGTGACTACACGGGCGCCTGGTTTATCAAAGGAAGCGATATATCAACCGAACCTTTAGGTACAACTAAAATACGGATAGTTGAGAAAAATATTGAAAGAAAAGTTGAACCTGCAAACTCCAATAATGCGCCTCTCGGAGAGATAGTTCACAAGGAAATAACTGCCCCATCATTTAACTACGATATAAAATAAAAACACAAATCTTTATCTCTAAATATACATATTAAAATTTAACTAACAATATTTATAAACATCTATTCGCTTTGTAACACATGCAAAATAAGAGGGGAAAAAGGTTTATTCTAAGTGTAGCTGTTATGCAAATTGTGCTTATTGTAATGATGAGTTTTGCTTTGGCTTTTATTTAACTGAAGAACTAGAATTTGTTGTTACAGAATTTTTCTGTGAAGATGCGGAAACTATGAATTGATACGGATTGAAAGTCTCCCTACCTTCTGTGAATACTACGAAGTATTTACCTTCTTGAACAACTTTTTTTGTGCAAAAAGAAAATATAAAATATGAGTCTTGAGGAGTAATTCTTGTGTTAGACTTATGAGTTACATCTCCATATTCATTGTATAGTAAATAACCTATTTCTCTTTCTGCTCTCTCCTCGCCGAATTTATGGAGTTTTTTATCCATGCGTGCAATTGAGATATTGATAGGCTCATTTGTTCCATAAACTGCTGGATACTCGTGTTTGATGCCTATGTAAGAATTTGGAAAGGACCGATTTAGATTTGGATCATCAATTTCAAAATTGCAAGCCCACATAAAACTACCCCACCTATTTACACATCTCATCATTATACGATTCAGATATATATCTAAAGGCTCTTGTTGCTGTCTCATAAATTCCTGCGGAACTTGGCTTGTTTGTCCTGACTGAACATTCACATTTACCTCTGATTTTCCTGCTAATGCATTTCCATAAGCAGACATTCCCTGGCCGATTATACTCGCAGGTACATTTCCTTCTCGTGCGCCTATAGACTGCAAAACCCATCCTAGCCCTGAAAATTGCGCACTTGTATCCTGACAGCGCGATTCCAAAGGAGAAAGGAGAGCAGAGCTAAGAGCTCCAAGAGCAAATAATCTGGCTGAATTATTCATTAGCTTTTTAGCTAAAACTTTCATATTTTTTATAAGCAATTAATATATATAAATCTTTCGATTTGTAGTTATTATTTAATAACAGCAAAATTTAAATACCTGCTTATCCTATGTAAAACATGATTAACAGACGATTTGGAATTAAGGAGATATATAAGTAGAGTCATTAAATTATAGATAACAGCTCTGCCTTAATTATAAATGATATCTTGAATTAACCAATCTAACAATATTTATAAACATCTATTCGCTTTGTAACACATGCAAAATAAGAGGGGAAAAAGGTTTATTCTAAGTGTAGCTGTTATGCAAATTGTGCTTA